>JAIXSD010000609.1 GCA_027484885.1 Rubrivivax sp. | reverse complement strand
TCACACCCAGGTAGAGGCGGCCGCTGCGGGTCGCTGTGAACTGCACGCTCGCACCGAGAGCGAACAAGGAGCTTTGCGAGATGCCGTTTGCCACATCGGCGGCATCAAAGGGCTGGAAGTTGCCACTGTCGTCGCCAACAATGCTGCCGACCAAGGCGCCGAAGAGATTGTTCAGCCCCGTGTAGTGCGCAGTCCCGAAGCCAAGACCCGGCATCGTTTGCCCGTTCGCGTCGCCACAGCCCGCATTGCCGCTCAAGCACAGGATGCCGCTTGCCGTGACTTGCACTATGTCGCCGGCCTGGACTTGAAACCCGCTGTTGACAAAGCCCAGGGTCGAAGACTGCAGGCCTTGCTGTGCCGTGTTGGCAAAGCCATTGACGCCGCCGAAGCCGCCGCCGTTCATCACGCCAACATGGACGGGGCCAGCGTGGGCGGCGCCTGCGAGAGCCAAGCCAAGGCTTGCGATGGCAAAGGACTGGATTGCGTTCTTCATCTTTCTATCGATCTTTCGAGTTCATGGTGTTCCGCCCCCCCCTATCGCATGGACGGGCTCCCCCAACTGGAGAGCAAACGTCACCACGCAAATGACATGCCAAGGCGAGTGCTGCGCCCAGTGGAGTCAGGCAAAAGACGGGTCACGGCAAAGCTGTTTGCGAACAGATGACCGGATTTGAGGACGAACACATGCGTCTTGATTCGCGGTCAGGGCCTTCCCCCCCGAAACGCGGGGAACGGTGCAAGGCCAGGCGAAAAGGGCTCACCGGCGACGGCTCGCGAAACAAGTTGTAAAGATTGGCGACAGTCTGCCCCGAAAGCCACCACGCACGCCGCAGCATGGGCTAGTAACGCCCACTCGTGCAGGCCGCATGGATGCCGTGTAACGTTGGCGCCAGCCCCGAGGCAGCTGGCGACCAGGGCGCCCGGCCCCATGAGGCAGGGCACGGCGCTCGTCCTCATCAGGGCTGGCGGCAGACCATCTCCGGCGCCTGGTAGCCCCAGACGATGCGGGCTTCGCCCTGGTGCTCCCAAAAGCTCTCGTTGCGGCCAACGTAGCGGCTGCCGCTGGCGCTGCGCTCGGCAAACATCAGCGAGCTGCTGTCACCGAACTCGGCCACCAGGGTAGGCGGCTCGGTGGCGAAGAAATTCACCACCACCTCTTTGGCGGCATGGCCATCACAGGCCCAGCGAAACGGTCCTTGAGCGGGCAGCAGGCGGTAGCGGGCCTGCAGCTCGGCGATGCGGCGGACATAACTGTCTTTCACGCAGGCCGCTTTGTCCTCGCTCTTCCAGCACTCGTCACGGCCCTTGACCCAGCCGCGCTGCTCGGCCTTGAGCAAGGGCGGCCGCTCCTGGGCGGCCTTCTTCAAAGCCTGGCGGTAGACCTTGCTCAGCTGCCGGTCCAGCTGCGCGAGGCCGGCATCGGCGCACACCAGGGCCGCCATGCTGCCGGGCTGAACCTTGGCACAGTCGAAGGCCGGGCGCGGCCCCGCCGGCGCTGCGAGCGCTGCGCCAGATAAGAGCGCCAGCAGCAAGCCCATCTGGCCTCGCCGCATGCGGCTTGAGCTACGCTGAGCGAGGACCAAGGAACGCAGGGAGAAGCAGAACATGGCAGGGGCTCCAAAAGTTAGCAGCGATCACAGATTAAGCGATCTTCCCGCCCACCCGTCGCTGGGGCGGCGACGGCTGCTCCTGGGCCTGGCCCAAGCCCGACTGGCCAGCCGTGAGCAGTTCGAGCAGGCCTAACCGGACGTGAACGAGATGCGCCGGCTGAAGCAAGCGCACGATCCGGCCGGAAAGCTGAGCAACCAGCCCTGGGCGCGCTATCTGTAGGCCTCGTTCCTTTCACCCCCTTCTGGGGGTGTTGTCGTTTGAATTCAAACGAATACACTGCCTCGCATCGGGTCGCTTCAGGCCCGCAGGAGCAGGACCATGGCGCAAGCGACGAGCACGACGATGGAGCCGCTGTCGGCGCGCATCCCTAGTGATCTCTACCTCTGGCTGGCTCAGCTCAAGGTTGAAGGCGCCACCACCAACAGCGACAAGCTGCGTGTGTTGCTCGGTCAGCTCAAGCGCCAGCACGATGGCGCGTTCGACTTCGTCACCGCCCTGGCTTGGTGCCGCGATCTGGCCGCCCGACCCCGTGCCGCCCTGGCCCAGCTGGAAGCCAGCACCGGCCAGCATTCCGAGGTGCTCAGCCAGGCGCTGGAGCACATCAGCCATGCCATGGCGCTGCTGATCAGCGCCGAGGTCGGCAATCTGGAGCAGGCCAAGCAGCTGGAAGACAAGCTGCTGCGGCGCAGCTTTGCCCACACCGAATCCCTGCTGCGCCAGGCCACCACCCCGCAAGCTGCCGCCTTCGACCCCGACGGCGTGCAACGCCATATCGGCGCCACGCTGCAACTGGCACAAGCCATCCAATGTCTGCAACAAGCCCGTCAACAAGGAGCGTGAAATGGCCGAAACCCTGAGATCCCGCGTCACCCGTGCCATGGCTGGCGGCGTGCATGCCTTGCTGGACCGCATCGAAGACCGTGCGCCCGAGGCCATGATGGAGCAAGCCCTGCGCGAACTCGACCAGGTGGTGGACGAGGTGCGCCACGAATTGGGCACGGTCACCGCCAACCGCCATCTGGCCCAGCAGCGCCATGCAGAGCTGAACCGCCAGCACGACGCGCTGAAAGCGCAAATCGACACCGCCCTGGGCCAGGGCCGCGAAGACCTGGCGCGCGCCGCCGTGGGCCGCCAACTGGACATCGAGGCCCAGCTGCCTCTGCTGGAGGCCAGCCTGGCCGAACTGGCTCAGCAGGAAGGCGAGCACCGCGGCTACGTCGATGCCCTGCTGGCCAAGCGGCGCGAGATGGAAGCGGCGCTGAGCCAGTTCCGCCAAAGCCGGGCCAGCAGCGCCGGCACAGCGGCCAACCCCGGCAGCAGCGCCGCCCAGATCGAGCAACGCCTGGCCGGCGCCACCGGTGCCTTTGATCGCATTTACGAGCGCCAAACCGGCCTCGCAGGTGTCGCCCGCGCCGGCCGACTGGACGACGCCAGCAAGCTGCAGACGCTGGAGGAGTTGGTACGCCAGACGCAGATCGACGCACGCCTGGCCCAACTGAAACAGTCTGGCGCTGACGGTCAAGCATGAGCCTGTTCACCACCCCGGAGAACCTGCCCTTCGGCATTGCCTTTGCCCTGATCGTCGGCATCGCCCTGCTGGAGGGCTTGGGCATGATGATCTCGATGAGCCCCAGCAACTGGCTGGACGACTGGCTGCCCGAAGCTGGCCATGACGGCGCGCTGGACCGGGTGCTGGGCTGGCTGCATCTGGGCCGGGTGCCGGCCTTGGTCTTGCTGCTGCTGTTCCTGACCGGCTATGCCCTGTTCGGCTACAGCCTGCAGATGGTCAGCCGGGGCCTGGTGGGCCATTACCTGCCGGCCTGGTTGGCCGGCCTGGCGGCCGTGCCCGCAGGCCTGACCACGGTGCGCGCGCTCGGTGCCCTGGTGGCCCATATCGTGCCGCGTGATGAAAGCTCGGCCGTCAGTGCCCAAACCCTGCTGGGCCGGGTTGCCACGGTCTACGCCGGCCACGCCCGCAAGGGCTTGGCCGCCCAGGCGCGGGTGCGTGACGAGCATGGCCGCGTCCATCACCTGCTGGTGGAGCCCGACCTGGCGGACGAGGTCTTCGAGGAAGGCAGCGAGCTGCTGCTGGTGCGCAAGAACGGCGCCATCTACCGCGCCATCCGCAACCCGCACCCGGGCCTGGTCGAGCGCTGAGGCGCCCTAATGAATCAAGGAGGAAGAGGAAACCCATGGACAACAACCTGATCGAACTCGGCAGCATTGCCGGCATTGCCCTGCTGGGCCTTCTGGCCATCGGCCTGGTGTTCGCGCGCCTGTACAAGCGCTCGACCAAGGAAACCGCCTTTGTGCGCACCGGCCTGGGTGGGCAAAAGGTCATCATGGATGGCGGCGCCATCGTGCTGCCGGTCTTCCATGAGCGCGTGCTGGTCAATATGAACACGCTGAAGCTCGAAGTCATGCGCCGCGAGCGCGAGAGCCTGATCACCAAGGACCGCATGCGGGTGGACGTGACCGCCGCCTTCTTCGTGCGCGTGCAGCAAACGGCCGAGGCCGTCAGCACCGCGGCCCAGACCCTGGGCACGCGCACCTTGGCACCGGAAGCGCTGAAGACCCTGGTGGAAGACAAGTTCGTGGACGCCCTGCGCGCCACCGCCGCCACCATGACCATCCAGGAGCTGCAGGACAAGCGCCGCGACTTCGTGCAGGCGGTGCAGAACGCGGTGGCCGAAGACCTGGAGAAGAACGGCCTGGAGCTGGAGTCGGTCTCGCTGACCAGCCTGGACCAGACCGACAAGCAGTTCTTCAACCCCAACAACGCCTTCGACGCCGAGGGCCTGACCCGCTTGACCGAGCAGACCGAGGCGCGCCGCAAGCAGCGCAACGATGTCGAGCAGGAAACCGAGATGCAGGTGCGCACCAAGAACCTGGAAGCGCAGCGCCAGAAGCTGACCATCGAGCAGGATCAGGAGTTCGCCACCCTGGCCCAGCAGCGTCAGGTGGAAACCGCGCGCGCCGAGCAGGCCGCGCAGATCGCCACCCAGCAAGCCGAGCGCAGCCGCGAAGCCGAAGCCGCCAAGATCGAGGCCGAGCGCCAGGTCAGCCAGAAGAAGATCGAAGCCGAGCGCGAGATCAAGTCGGCCGAGATCGACAAAAACCTGGTCGTGCAGACCCGCGAGATCGAGCTGGAGCGCAAGACCGAGATGCAGCGCGCCGAGCAGCGCAAGCAAGTGGAAATCGCCCGCCAGGACATGCAGATCGCGATTGCCAACAAGAGCAAGGAACAATCGGTGGCCGACGCCTTGGCCAACCAGGCGCGTGCCGATGCCGTCAAGGCCGAGGAAGGCGTGAACACCGCCCGTCAGGTGGCGGTGGCCGAGCGGGAGAAAAACATCCAGCTGATCGAAGCCAGCAAGGAAGCCGAACAGTTAGCGATTGCGGTCAAGGTCTCAGCCTCGGCTGAGAAGGAAGCCGCGCTGGACCGCGCCGAGGCCATCACCATCGAAGCACGCGCCAAGCAGGCCGCGGCCCTGGCCGAAGCCGAAGGCAAGCGCGCCATCAACGAGGCGCTGAACACCCTCTCGGCCGCACAGATCGACCTGCAGGTGCGCACCCTGCTGCTGCAGCAACTGCCGCAGATCATCGAGCAGGCGGTGCGACCGATGGAGAAGATCGATTCCATCCGCATCTTCCAGGTCAATGGCATGAACGCCGGCGGCGCCAGCGCTTCGCAGGACGGCGCGGCCGCTGCTCCGGCGGGCACTTTCCCCGAACAGGTGATGAACTCGGCCCTGCAGTATCAGATCGCCAAGCCCATCGTCGACGCGGTGATGAAGGACGCCGGCCTCAGCAATGAGGGCATCACCGGCATTGCCCACAATCTGGCAGGCCTGCTGCAGCCCGGATCGAGCACGCCGACCCAACTCGCCAACTGAGCGGAGCTGCGCGGGCCAAGCACCCCCTCAACCGCGCCGGGCCAACCACGCCAACAAATCCGGCAGCGGCATGGGCTTGGCGTGCAGATAGCCCTGGATCAGGTGGCAGCCGAGGTCGAGCAGGCGCTCTTGCTGCTCGAGGGTTTCGATGCCTTCGGCGATCACCTGCAGGCCCAGC
>JAIXSD010000666.1 GCA_027484885.1 Rubrivivax sp. | reverse complement strand
GCCTTCTTCACGCCCACGGTCTTGGTCGCGACCTTCTTGGCCGCAGGCTTCTTGGCGGCCGGCTTGGTGGCGCCGACCTTGATGGTCTTGGCGGCCGGGGTCTTGGCATCGACCTCGCGGCTGCTGGGGCTCTTCTTGGCCGGGGCCTTCTTCGCGGCAACCTTCTTGGCCGCAGGCTTGGCTTCAGCCGCAGCTGCCGCCTTCTTGCTCACACCCGGCTTGCCCGGCAGCGAGGGCTTGACGGCCGCCTTCTTCTTGGCCGCCGTCTTCTTGGCCGGTGCGGCCTCGTCTTCGTCGTCCTCTTCTTCCGAGGCCTTGACCAGCTTGGTCTTGCCGTCGTTCAGCGCCAGCTTGACCGGCTTGCCGCCCCAGATTTCTTCCAGGTGGTAGTAGTCGCGGATGGCCGGCTGCATCACGTGGACGACGGCCGCGCCGCAGTCGACGATGATCCACTCGCCGTTCTCTTCGCCTTCGCAGCGCAGCACATCCATGCCGCGCTCCTTGACTGTCACGCGCACGCTGGAAGCCAGGGCCTTGGTCTGCCGGTTGCTGGTGCCGGACGCGATGATCACGCGTTCGAACAGCGGCGACAGGTGCTCTGTGTTGAAGACCACGATGTTCTGGGCCTTCACATCTTCCAAACCATCGACGATGGCGCGTTGCAGCTTACGAATGTCCATTCAGTACCTACTCACTGTAAAGACGGTGCTGGGCAATATACCCCGCGACCGCGTCGCCCACCAAGGGGCGGATGTCCTCGCCACGCGAGGCCAGCTCGCGCACTTGGGTTGATGAAACCTGCATCGCTGGCAGGGCCAGTTTCAGCAAGGAATGGGGCTCCTTCTGCACTTCGGCAGAACCCCGAACTTCTTGACCCGCCCGTGCCGCCACCGCCAGCGTCACCCGCTGCAGCAACTCGCGCCACTCGCGCCAGCTGTGCAGGCGCTCGTACTGGTCTTGACCAATGACGAGGAACAAGTCCTCGTCCGGATGTGCGGCCTGACGGGCCCGCACGGTGTCGATGGTGTAGCTGGCGCCGTCGCGCTCCAGCTCGCTGTCGTCGATGGAAAAACGCGACTCACCCGCCAGCATCAGCGCCACCATGGCCCGACGATGCTCGGGCGAGGCCAGGCCACGGCCGGTCTTCTGCCAGGGCCGACAGGCCGGCAACCATAGCAAGCGATCGAGCCCCAGCTGCTCCAGCGCACAACGCGCCAGGGCCAGATGGGCCAGATGCACCGGGTCGAAGGAGCCCCCGAACAAACCGACCCGTGCCCGGCGCATGCCGGGTGGAGCCAGCAGGGCGGGGTCTAGAGCCATAGATGTGTGGCCGCTTCATGCGCCCAGTCGCGCGGGCGCAGAAAGTCGCTGTACAGCCGCGCTTCCTGCGTGCCCTCTTCCGGCGCCCACTGATAACGCCATTTGACGATGGGCGGCATGGACATCAGGATGGACTCGGTGCGCCCACCCGATTGCAGGCCGAACAAAGTGCCGCGGTCGAAGACCAGATTGAATTCGACGTAACGTCCACGCCGGTAGGCCTGGAAATCACGCTCACGCTCGCCGTAGGCATAGCCCTGGCGGCGCTCGACGATGGGCAGGTAGGCCGGCAGGAAGGCATCGCCCACCGAGCGCATCAGGGCGAACGCCGCCTCGAAGCCGCCCTCGCCATGGTCATCAAAAAAGATGCCGCCGATGCCGCGCGGTTCGTTGCGGTGCTTGAGGAAGAAGTACTCGTCGCACCACTGCTTGAAGTGCGGGTAGAGCTGCTCGCCATGCGGTTGCAGGGCCGCCTCGCACGTGCGATGGAAATGCTGGGCATCGCGCTCGAAGCCGTAGTAGGGCGTCAGGTCCATGCCGCCGCCGAACCAGACCACCGGCTCCTGGCCCTCGGGGAAGGCGGCGAACATGCGCACATTCATGTGCACCGTCGGCACAAAGGGGTTGTGCGGGTGCATGACCAGGGATACGCCCATGGCCTCGAAGGGCGCGCCGGCCAGCTCGGGCCGATGCTGGGTGGCCGAAGGCGGCAAGACCCGACCCCGCACATGCGAGAAATTGCAGCCACCACGCTCGAAGACGGCCCCGCCCTCGATCAGGCGCGACAGGCCGTCGCCCTCGAGGCGGCTGCCCGGCTCGCGCGTCCAGCCATCGCTGACGAAGGGGTTGCCATCCACCGCCTGCAAGGCCGTGATGATGCGGTCCTGCAGATCGAGCAGGTAGTCGCGAACCCGCTGGGTGTCGAGGGTGGCGGCGAGGCTGGTGGGTGTGCTCATGTCTTGGTGTTCATCCGGATCGGACTGGCCAGGTGGTGGCGCTTGCCGCGATAAGGGGCGAAATGCTCGGCCATCAAGGCCAGATCGGCCTCGACGTCACCGCTCAGGCGCACAAAGCGGTTGAGCGCAATGGTACGGGTGGCGAAATCAAACGTGGCCAGGCCCACCGGCGCACCGGCTTGCAGCGCCACCTGGTAGGCGCCCGAGCGCCAGCCCTGGGCCAGCGAGCGCGTGCCCTCGGGGGCCGCGGCCAGCCAGAACATCTGGCCGGCACGCGCCGCCGCCTGCATCTGCGCGGCCGTGTCGCCGACCAGGCCGTTGCGGCTGCTGCGGTTCACCGCCACACCGCCGAGCGAGCGGATCCAGGGGCCGAACACCGGCACGCGGAACAGGCTGTCCTTGGCCCAGAAACGCAGGCGCACACCCAGCGCCGCCTTGCCCAGCAGGCCGAGGATGAAATCCCAGTTAGAAGTGTGGGGGTAGACCAGGATCACGCCTTGCTGACCCGGCAGGCCCGGGAAATCAAGCTTCCAACCCGCCAGCGCCAGCAGGCCACGCGCCAGCCGGCTGCCCTGCGGCTGCACGGGCATGGGGCCGCCGATCCATTGCGGCGCGGCGGGCCGCTGGGCCGCGTCTGCGCTCAACGTTTCACCGCGCGATGGCCGATGTCCTGGCGGTACTGCTTGCCATCGAACTGGATCTTGACCAGAGCCTCGTAGGCGGCCTGCTGCGCCGTGCGCACCGACTCACCCAGGGCGGTGACGCAGAGCACGCGGCCGCCGGAGGTCAGCAGCTTGCCTTCGGCTTCGGTCGTGCCGGCATGGAAGACCATGACGTTTTCGGCGTCCGCCGGCAGGCCGCTGATGGCATCACCCTTGCGTGGCGTGAGCGGGTAACCATGGGCTGCGACGACCACGCCCAAAGCCACACGGCGATCCCATTGCAGCTCGACCTGGTCCAGCGTGCCATCGGTGGCGTGCAGCAGCACCTCGAGCAGATCGCTCTTGAGGCGCATCATGATGGGCTGGGTTTCCGGGTCGCCCATGCGGGTGTTGAACTCAACGGTGCGCGGCTGACCGTGCTCGTCGATCATCAAGCCAGCATAGAGGAAGCCGGTGAAGGGAATGCCGTCGCGCGCCATGCCCTGGATGGTGGGCATGATGATTTCGTGCATGGCCTTGGCGTGAACATTGGGCGTCACGACCGGGGCGGGCGAGTACGCGCCCATGCCGCCGGTGTTCGGGCCCTCGTCGCCGTCCAGCAGGCGCTTGTGGTCCTGGCTGGTGGCCAGGGAGACGACATTCTTGCCGTCGCAGAGCACGATGAAGCTGGCTTCCTCGCCCTGCAGGAACTGCTCGATGACGACGCGCGCGCCGCCCGCGTTGTGCACCACGCCGAGCTTGTTGTCTTCCAGAATCCAGTCAATGGCCTCATGCGCTTGCTCCAGCGTCATGGCCACGACCACGCCCTTGCCGGCGGCCAGGCCGTCGGCCTTGATGACGATGGGCGCGCCCTGGGCGTCCACATAAGCATGGGCGGCCGCGGCATCGCTGAAGGTCTCGTAGGCCGCGGTGGGAATGCCGTGGCGCTTCATGAAATCCTTGGCGAAGGCCTTGGACGACTCCAGCTGCGCGGCGGCCTTGGTGGGGCCAAAGATGCGCAGGCCACGGGCGCGAAACTCATCCACCACGCCAGCGGCGAGGAAGGCCTCGGGGCCGACCACGGTCAGGGCGATCTTCTGCTCCTCGGCGAAATCGGCCAGTGCCTTCACATCGGTGATGGGCACATTCTTCAGCCGCGCATCGCGGGCCGTACCGCCGTTGCCGGGCGCCACAAAGACCTGGCTCACGCGTTCCGCCTGCGCCAGCTTCCATGCCAGCG
>JAIXSD010000576.1 GCA_027484885.1 Rubrivivax sp. | reverse complement strand
TGTAGTGTTTCTCTCATGACCCGCGTCACCGAGCTTTATCAGCAAACCCTGGCCGAGCGCGGCTACACCGCCGACCCTGCGCAGCTGCGCGCCGTGGCGGCGCTGCAGCGCTGCCAGGACGAATGGGCCGACTACAAGGCCCGGCGCAGCAATGCCGTCACCAAGCTGCTGGTGCGCCCGCCGCTGCCGCGTGGCGTCTACATGTACGGAGGGGTGGGGCGGGGCAAGAGCTTTCTGATGGATTGCTTCTTCCAGGCCGTGCCGCTGACGCGCAAGACCCGCCTGCACTTCCACGAGTTCATGCGTGAGGTGCACCGCGAGCTGCTCGAACTCAAAGGCATTGCCGATCCGCTCGAAGAGCTGGGCAAGCGCATCGCCAAGCGCTTCCGCCTGATCTGCTTCGACGAGTTCCATGTCTCGGACGTGACCGACGCGATGATCCTCTATCGCCTGCTGGATTCGCTGTTCCGCAACCGCGTGTCCATCGTCACCACCTCCAATTTCCACCCCGACGGCCTTTACCCCAACGGCCTGCACCGCGATCGCATCCTGCCGGCCATCGAGCTGCTCAAGGCCAAGCTGGAGGTGATCAATGTGGACAACGGCTTCGACTACCGCCGCCGCACCCTCGACCAAGCTCAGCTGTACCACCAGCCGCTGGGTGATGACGCCGAGGCTGCACTGACTGCTACCTTTGAAGCCCTGGCCGAGGCGCGCGACGAAGACCCGCGCCTGCAAATCGAGCAGCGCCAGATCCGCGCCCGGCGCCGCGCCGGCGGTGTGGTCTGGTTCGACTTCGCCCAGCTCTGCGGCGGCCCGCGCTCGCAGAACGATTACCTGGAACTGGCCACCCAGTTCCACACCCTGATCCTGTCCAATGTGCCGGAGATGCCGCCGCGCCTGGCCAGCGAGGCGCGCCGCTTCACCTGGCTGGTCGATGTGCTCTACGACCGCCGCGTCAAGCTGGTGATTTCCGCGGCCGTGCCGCCCGAGCAGCTGTACGCCGATGGCCCCCTGGCCCATGAGTTCCCGCGCACGGTCTCGCGCCTGCAGGAAATGCAGTCACAGGAGTACCTGTCGCTGGCCCGCCGTGATGTCGACACCAGCCTGACCTGAGGTCTGCGCGCATGAAACTTCGCCAGCTCTGCCACCTTTTGCTTTCGCTCCTCGCGCTGGGCACCTTGGGGCTGCCTGCCTTGGCGCAAACCGAGCCGGAGCAAGCGCCGACCAGTGAACAGGCTCGGCTGCAGCAGATCAAGCAGGCGCAAGCCCGTTTGCAAGCCAGCGATGTCGAGGCGCGTCGGGCCTGCCACCAGCAGTTTGCGATCAACGATTGCCTGCAAGCGCAACGCCTGCGCCACCAGGCCGAGATGCAGCCGCTGCAGCGCGAGCGTGATGCCATCGAGTCCAGTTTGCGGCGCGCACGAGCCGAGGCCCAGCGTGAACGGGTGCGTCAGCGTCAACTGGAGTTCGCCGCCAGCGAGGGCGAGCGCCGCACCGAAAGCTTGCTGTACGCGAGTGACCCCGCTTCTGCGCCGCGCAATGCGGCCACGCGCGGCCATCATGCTCAGGGCCAGGTGGCGGCGGGGCAGGGCGCTGCGGCTTCGGCTGCGCGTGCGCCGCATCAATCGCCCGGCGTGAGCGCCCAGGCGCGCCAGCGCCAGGCTGAGCAAAGCGCCCGCCAGCATGCTGAGAAACGCGCGGAGATGGAGGCGCGACTGAAAGCGCACCAAGCCCAGGTTCGGCAGCGGCAAGAGGCGCGCAGCAAGCCGCCGGCGGCGCCGCTACCCGTGCCCACGGCTGCGCAGATCGCGGCCAGCTTGAAAGCGGCTCCGGCGGCATCCGCGGCTGTCGGGGCCACTGCGGCCTCTGCGGCCAATCCGCCACGCTGAATCACGCGCGTCGCCTGCCCTCAGTCCAGCGCTTCCACCTTGGCAATGGCCAGGGACAGGTTGTCGCCGCCGCCTCGCGCGCGTTGGCGCGCCTTGCTGATCAGCAGCTCTGCTGCTTCACGCGGCGGCAGGCTGTGCAGCACGGTGCCGATCTCGTTGACGCTGAAGTAATGCCACAGCCCGTCGCTGCAGCACATCAAGGTGTCGCCGGGCGTCAGGGTGTCGATGGTGTGGGTGCTGATGGTCGGCTCGGCCACCGTGCCCAGGCAGCCGGTCAGCAGATTCGACTGCGGGTGGCTGCTGGCTTCGGCCTCGCTGAGCTGGCCTTCGTCCACCAGGCGTTGCACATAGGAGTGGTCCATGGTGCGCTTGACCAGATTGGGGCCGCGGTAATGGTAGATCCGCGAATCGCCCGAGTGAATCCAGTGGCAGTGCCGATCGGGGCTGATCAGAAAGGCGGCGACCGTGCTGTGCGGCTCTTCTTCGGCCGACAGGGCGGTCAGCTTGATCATCAGATGCGCTTCGGACACCAGCTGGTCAAGCAGGCTTTCGGGCAGCTCGCTCTCGGGCGAGAAGCGCTCGAACAGCTGTTGCGCGGTCAGCATCACCTGGTCGGCCGCCTTGCGGCCACCGCTCTTGCCGCCCATGCCGTCGGCCACCACGGCCAGCAGGCAGCCGCTGAGGCGGGCGTGGGTCAGGACTTGGACTTGGTCTTGCTGGTACAGGCGGTCGCCGCGGTGGATGCCGGTCGCCGCGCTCAGGCGAAAGCCCGGTGGAGTGCGCGTCATGCCGAAAACTATAAACGTTAAACTGCGCCACTTCGCCCGGGCAAAGCCCTCATGGATGAACAACTTCACTCGCAGTCACGCCGCTTGATCGAGCTGCGCATCGAGCACGGCGATCTGGATGGGTTGATCGACCGCGTGGCCCTGGAGCAGCCGCTTGACGAGTTGGCCTTGCGCCGCTTGAAGAAACGCCGCCTGCAACTGCGTGACCAGATCGCCCAGCTGGAGCGTGCGAGTGATCCCGATGAGCTGGCTTGATGCGGCGCCAGCGCGCCCGGCCTTTTCCTTCCACACCCTGGCCGCCGGCGGCGCGCCACACGCACCTTGGGCCCCCGCGCCGTGACCTCTGCTGAGATGCCTGCCCCTCCCGACGACGACAGCGTGCCGCCTGAATGGTCGGTCATGCCGCAGGAACTCGACGACGACTTCATCGCCGCCATGGAGGCCGCGCCCGCAGCCGCGCCGCCGCAGCACAGCGAGTTGGAGCAGTGGGTGACGGCGGCCTTTGACATCGGCGGCCCGCTCTCGCGCAGCGACCCGGGCTACGCCCCGCGCGAGCAGCAGCTGGCCATGGCGCAGGCGGTGGCGCAGGCGATTGCGCGGCGCGAGACCCTGGTGGTGGAAGCCGGCACCGGGGTTGGCAAAACCTTTGCGTACCTGGTGCCCGCTTTGCTCAGTGGCGGGCGCGCCCTGATCAGCACGGCGACCAAGAATTTGCAGGATCAGCTGTACATGCGCGACCTGCCGCGGCTGTGCGAATCGCTGCAGGTGGCGGTGCGCGTGGCGCTGCTGAAAGGGCGGGGCAGCTATCTCTGCCTGCACCGGCTGGCCCATGCGCGCCACAGCGCCGAGCTGCCGGACCGGCGGGCCGTCATGGCCCTGGCCCGGGTGGAGCGCTGGGCCCAGGGCACGCAGAGTGGCGACCTGGCTGAAATGGAGGGCCTGGACGAGCGCTCGCCCGTGATCCCGCTGGTCAGCTCCACACGCGA
>JAIXSD010000050.1 GCA_027484885.1 Rubrivivax sp. | reverse complement strand
GCGCGCCTGCATGAACAAAGCCAGCAGCAGCCCGCCGGGCTTGAGCCAGCGGTGCAACTGCTCGGCGTAACGCAGCCAATGGTCCGGGTGCAGGGCGCACAAGCAGGTTTGCTCGTACACGCGGTCCAGCGCCTCGGGCGGCTGCCAGGTGAGTACATCGGCCAGCTCCACCCGGCCTGGCAGTTCGCCCAGATGTGCGCGCGCTAATTCAACAGCGGCCGGTGTGTAATCCAGGCCCACAGCGGCAATGCCAGCTTCGCCCAGCAAGCGCAACTCATGGCCGCGGCCGCAGCCGGGAATGGCGATGCCTTGCCTGGCTTGCAGCAAGCCTGCGGCCATCCAGGCTCGCAGCTGTGGGTGGGCCTCGCCCCGGTCCCAGGGTGTTTGGCCCTGCTCAAAGCGCTCTTGCCAGAAGGCCTGGGACGGGCCGGCGGGTTTGGCGGTGGGCGGCGTGTCAGTCGAATTCATGCAGCAGCTTCAGCGTGGCTTCCAGGCTCAGGTTCAGCAGGGCGGCGATCTCGCTCAGATCGTCCGGCACCGCCTCATCGTCCCAGCCATCGGCTGTGTGGCGCGCCAGGCGCACCGCCAGCTTGACGCATTGCACCTGCGGGTCATTGGCGCGCTTGTCGTTGGTGATGTGGCGCAGCAGCTCGGGCAGGCGCCAGGCCTGCATCAAGGCCTGTTCCAGATCGGCCAGCTCGATGTGCAGCACCTCTTTCTGCACCGCCACGCTGCGCAGATGCCGGTCGGCCTGTTGGCGCAGCCGGATGTGCTGGGCCAGCTCGGGCGCGTGGATCCAAAGCAGCATCTCGGCAAAATCATGCAGCAAGGCTGCGCTGTGGATGACCGCGGCATCCGGGTCCAGGCGATGCACGGCAAAGCCCAGCGCAAAGCGCGCAGCCCGGTCGGCGCGGCGCAGCACGCGTTGCAAACCGTCGAGGGCATAGGGCGTGCTGGCGAGTTGGTCCTCGATCGTGGGCTGGGGCCCGAAGTCGCGGAAGAAGGGCGTGATGCCCATCAGCACCAGGGCCGCCGTCACCGTTTCCGCATCGGTCTGCAGGCGGCTGGAGCGGTGCGCCGCTGCATGGGCCAGGACCTTGAGCGTCATCAGCGGGTCGGTGGCGATCATCTCGCCCAGGCTGTTGGCGTCCACCGCGTCTTCATTCGCGCGCAGCAGCTCCAAGGCATCGGCGGTCTCGGCCAGCACGGGGATCTCGGCGTCGCGGAACAGCGCCACCCAGCTGGGCAAATCGGGCGGCGCTTGGCGCAGCGGTGACAGAGGGGCGGGCGCAGACATGGCGGACAGGCGGTTGGCAAGAGGTGTTGGATCGTATATCGGCGGCCGGGCTTTCATCTTGAAAGCCGCGGCCGCCGCCCGCACCCCTGCCGATGCTCGGCTTGTGCGCTTGTGCACGCCGGTGCGCCCTGACTGGCCTCAACGGATGCCGCGCAGCAGATCCCGGGGCGGTTTGGCTGCTGGCGCGGGCGCCGGCGCCACGGGAACCGGCGCGGTGCTCACTTGGGGTAGGTGAGCGCCGCTAAAGCCGTCTCACTCCGGGCAGGGTGCCGACCCGCACCCCATCGGCGTAGAGCGCACCTTCGGGCGCGCCGGCCTCGGCATAGAACTCCAGCTCGGGCCGGCGTCGCCTCACGGCCCGCACCTGGTGCACCAGCAAGGCCAGGCGGGTCAGGCCGGCGCTGGCGCTCAGCAGCACGCGGGCGGCGCGCCAGCGCCAGGCTTCATGGGTGATCTCGTAGTCTTCGGCCGTCACGTCCGGGCCGCTCAGTTCTCGCAAACGCATCATGATGTGTCTCCACTTCGGCCTCGCAAGGCCTTGGATTCAGGGGCTGGCGTCGGGCCTGCCGACGCGCAAGATTTCTTGTCGCAGCTCGCGTTGCGCGGCTTGGCGCAGGCGAACCTCGTGTTGCTGGTGGCCGTGTTTGCCGGCCTGTCGCATCAGCGCGGGCGCCACCAGCGGATTGCGGGGCTTTTGCAGGCGCAGGCTCAGCGGACGGGGTGAAGTGAATTGGCTCATCGGGCAATCTCCTGGGCGCCGTACCGCGCGCCCGGTGGGTGGCAAGGTCAAGAAAAGACCGGAACATCGGTTTTGGCCATGCGGCAGCTCGACTGGGGGCAGCCAACAAGCAACAAAACCACCTGGGGCATGGCGCCGCCCTCCAGGGCAAGCACACGTGCCGGAACTCCATGCAGCGGCTGGTCCTGGCGGCGCTGAATCGCTTCAGAACCGCGCAGGGCGCAGGCAACGCTTCAACTGACTCTCGAAAGACTCGGTGCAGACCGAGCGACGGTGGGCACTGGGCCGGCGCATCGCAGGGCGCGGGGTGGAGCCGGGTGCATCCCTGGGTAGGGATGGGCCTGGCTGGACTCCAGCGCTAGCGAGGGCGGGCAGCTCCCGGTTAAGACAGGGGGAGGGGGAACTTCGCGATCGGCGCCTTGCGTGGGGTGCGCGGCGATCCGCTCGCTTGAGCAAATGATAAACGACTGTTTATCTTGTGCATATACTTTTTATCAAAAGAGATAAAGAAATGTGCGCAAGCCGCCACGGCCCGAGGGCCGGCCGGGCCAGAGGCGGCCACGGCGCTCGGGCCGGGGTGT
>JAIXSD010000402.1 GCA_027484885.1 Rubrivivax sp. | reverse complement strand
GGCGCGCGCCGGCCGCGGCTTCGCCGGGCTTGCTGGCCGATGCGGCAGCGGCCGTGCTGCCGCCGCTGCGGCCTTCGAGCAAGGCCTGCACGCGGGCGGCCTCGGGGCTGTGGTTGCTGTTGTTGGCGGCGGCATTGCGCTTGTCTGCAGGCTTTTCTGCCGTCTTGTCGGCAGGCTTTTCTGCGCTCGGCTTGGTGCTGGCCTTGTCCGAATGTTTGTCCGAATGCTTGTCCGCCACCTTCTCGGCCGGCTTGTCGACCAGCCGCTCGATCGGTTTGACCGGCGGTTTATCCGCCACTTTTTCGGCCACTTTTTCGGCCGCTTTGTCAACAAGCTTGGCCGGCACGGGAACGGGCACCGGGGTCGGCGCCGCGTTGCTCACCGCGCTGGGTGCCAGCTTGCCCTCGCTGGCTCGGCTGCTGCCAGCGGCGCCGTTGGCAGACGAAGACTTGGCCACCTCGAACTCGTCCTCCGAGGCCAAGGTCGGCAGGCCTTGCTGGGGCTGTTGCTGCTGCTGCGCCTGAGCCGGCCGGGCCTGCGGAATCGCCAGCGGCGCCGCGCCGTCCTTGCTGGGGATCTGGATTGGCAAATCCACCGGGATGGGCCGCGGCTGGGTCTCAAACACCAGCGGGAAACCGATCACGCCCACACCCACCAGCACGGCGGCGCCGATCAAGCGATGGCGGGCGCGCAGGCGCAGCTGCTGCACCGCATCGGCCGAATCCGACACCCGCTTGGCAGCCGGTGCGGCCTTGTCGCGCTTGAAAAAGGACAGCAAACCCATGGCAAGAAATCCGGCCTGCGCCGAGGTGAGGGACAGCGTTGACGATGGAAAACGAAGCGCCGGAGCGGTTGAGGCAACCGGCCTCGGCGCCACAGCGCCGCACCGAAGGCCCCGCACGGCCGCCCGGTGAATCAGGCGACCCAGCCCGTTCAGGCGGTGGGGAATTGCGGTGGCGGCACCGCTTCTGACGGCGGTTTGTGGGACTGCAAACGGGGGACACCGTTCTTGAGTACGCCACCCACTGTGTAGAAGGAACCGAAGACCAGAATTCTATCAGCGGGGTCTGCCTCGGCCGCCGCAGCCGCCAGGGCGTCGAGCGGCTGCGCATGGGTGTGCAGGCGTACTTGCGGCGGCGGCTTGAGGCGCCCTTCGGCCTGCAGAGCCGCGAACTGGGCCTGCAAATCGGCGGCGCTGGCGGCGCGGGGCAGTTCCAGATTGCAGAAATGCCAGACGTCCACCAGCGGGGCCATGCGCTGGAAGATGCCGACCAGGTCTTTGTCGGCCATGGCGCCGAAGACGGCGTGGGTGCGCGGATAGAAGCCCATCTGGTCCAGGTTCTGCGCCAGGGCCGCCACGGCGTGCGGGTTGTGCGCCACATCCAGCACCAGGGCCGGCTGGCCGGCCACGACCTGGAAGCGCCCAGGCAGCTCCACCAAGGCCAAGCCGGTGCGCACCGCCTGCGCGCTGATCGGCAGGCGCTCGTACAAGGCCTCGAACACCGCCAGCACGCCGGCCGCATTGAGCAGCTGATTGACGCCGCGCAGCGCCGGATAGGCCAGGCCGCTGAAGCGGCGCTCGCGGCCCGACCATTGCCACTGCTGGCGATCGCCGCTGTAGCTGAAGTCCACGCCCAGCTGGCGCAGATCGGCGCCGATCTCGGCCGCGCGTGCCGCCAGGCTGTCCGGCGGCATGGGGTCGCTGACGATCACGGTGCGGCCGGCGCGCATGATGCCTGCCTTCTCGCGGCCCACCGACTCACGGTCAGGCCCCAGGTACTCGGTGTGATCGAGGTCGATGCTGGTGATGACAGCGCAATCACCATCGATGCAATTGACGGCATCCAGGCGCCCGCCCAGGCCCACCTCGAGAATCACCAGATCCAGCGGCTCGGCCGCCAGACGGCGCATGATGGCCAGGGTGGTGAACTCAAAGTAGCTCAGCGTCATCTCGCCACGCGCCGTCTCCACCGCCTCAAAATGCGGCAGCAGGCTCTCGGCCGCCACCGGCGCGCCGTTCACGCGGCAGCGCTCCTGGAAATGCACCAGATGCGGCTTGATGTACAAGCCCACACGGTAGCCGGCCTGCAAGGCGATGGACTCCAGCATGGCGCAGGTCGAACCCTTGCCATTGGTGCCTGCCACCACCACCACCGGCGGCTCGAAGTTCAAACCGAGACGCTCGCGCAAGGTGGTGACCCGGTCCAGGGTCATGTCGATGGTCTTGGGATGCAGGCGTTCGCAATGGGCCAGCCAGTCGTCCAGGGTGGCAGGCACGGGCGTGAGATTCGGAGAGGTCATGGCGAGGAAAACGCTTCCAGCAAAGAAAGACGGCCAGACCTTGTGGGCCTGGCCGTGAGGGGTGAGGAGCGAGGGCTCAGACAGCGGCTGCCGCAGCCACTCAGGCCACGGCGTCCGAACTCTGGCGTTGCAGCATGGCCAGCAAGCGGGCGATGGTCTCGCGCAGTTCGCGGCGGTCCACGATCATGTCCACGGCGCCCTTTTCCATCAGGAACTCGGCGCGCTGGAAGCCGGCCGGCAGCTTCTCACGCACGGTGTTCTCGATCACGCGCGGGCCGGCGAAGCCGATCAGCGCCTTGGGCTCGGCGATCACCACATCCCCGACAAAGGCAAAGGAGGCCGACACGCCACCCATGGTCGGGTCGGTCAGCACGCTGATGTAGGGCAGCTTGGCTTTGGCCAAGCGGGTCAGGGCCGCATTGGTTTTGGCCATCTGCATCAGGCTCAGGAGGCCTTCTTGCATGCGGGCGCCGCCGGTCGCGGTGTAGCAGATGAACGGGGTCTTTTGCTCGATGGCGGTTTCCACGCCACGCACAAAGCGCTCACCGACCACCGAACCCATGGAGCCGCCCATGAAGTTGAACTCGAAGCAGGCCACCACCACCGGCAGCGTCATCACGGCGCCGCCCATGACGATCAGCGCGTCGGTCTCGCCGGTGTGCTCCAGCGCTTCCTT
>JAIXSD010000516.1 GCA_027484885.1 Rubrivivax sp. | reverse complement strand
CGCGCCTGGCGCATTTCGGCATGGGCACGCACCAGTTCATCAGCGATGCCGATGTGATCGCGGCGGCCGAGGCCGAGGGCACCACGCGCGCCGTGCAGGCCATGCGCAAGGCCCAGGCCCTGGGCCTGCTGGACGGGGCCATCGTCGGCATCGGCAATGCACCCACGGCACTGATCGAGCTGGTGCGCCTGATCCGCGAGCAGGGCGTGCGCCCGGCCCTGGTGGTGGGCATGCCGGTGGGTTTCGTCTCGGCGGCCGAGAGCAAGGACCTGATGGCCGAGCTGGACGAGGTGCCCTGGATCGTGATCCGTGGCCGCAAGGGCGGCTCCACCCTGGTGGTGGCGGCCATCCATGCGCTGCTGGGCCTGGCCGAGGCGCGCGAGCGCGAGACGCAGAACCTGGGCCCGCACACGCCATGATGGACAAGACCGTCAAGCGCGGCACCCGCACCGGCTTCACCACCGGCGCCTGCTCGGCCGCGGCCGCGCGGGCGGCGGTGCTGGGCCTGGTGCATGGCGCTGTGCCCGAGACGGTGGAATGCCTGCTGCCCAACGGCCAGCGGGTGCAGTTCGCCGTGCAGGACGGCCGCTGCGAGGGCCAGGGCCTGGCGCGGGTCGCCCACGCCATGGTCATCAAGGACGCCGGCGACGACCCCGACTGCACCGACAAAGCCCATCTGACCGCCGATGTGCGTCTGCGGCCGGATCTGCAGGGTCAGGTCTTGCTGGCCGGCGGCTTCGGCGTCGGCACGGTCACCATGCCGGGCCTGGGCCTGGCCGTGGGCGGCCCGGCCATCAACCCGGTGCCGCGCCGCAATATCGAGGACAACGTGCGCGAGGTGGGCCAGAGCCTGCTCGACGAGCTGGGCCTGGAGGTCTCCATCTCGGTGCCGCAGGGCCTGGAGATGGCCAAGAAGACGCTCAATGCGCGTCTGGGCATCCTGGGCGGCATCTCCATCCTGGGCACCACCGGCATCGTCAAGCCCTACTCGACGGCGGCCTACCGGGCCAGCGTGGTGCAGGGCGTGCAGGTGGCGGGCACCACAGGTGCCGGCATGGTGGCCCTGACCACCGGCGGCCGCACCGAGAAGTTCGTGATGGCCGAGTATCCGGAGCTGCCGCAAGCCTGCTTTGTGCAGATGGGCGACTTCCTCCGCTATGCGCTGGATGCGGCGGTCAAGGCCCGATTGGCCCATGTGGTGATCGGCGGCATGGTGGGCAAGCTGACCAAGATCGCCCAGGGCGAAACCATCACCCATGCCGGCCGCGCCGAGGTGGACACCGGCCTGCTGGCCGAGCTCTGCGCCGGCATCGGTGTGCCAGCCGAGGTCTGCGAAGACATCCGCAACGCCGAAACCGCCCGTTATGCCAGCGAGCGCGTCGAAGCCCTGGGCCTGGTGCTGGAGTTCCACCAGGCCCTGGCCGAGCGCGTGGTGCAGACCTTGATGGGCCGCTACCCGGGCAAGTTCCGCCTGACCGTGCTGGTCTGCGATTTCGAGGGCCGCAAGCTGGCCGAGGCGGACAGCGGAGCGGCAGGTATTTGAAGAACAAGAACATGACACACACCCATCTTCCCGAGACGTCCGGCCAGGCCTTGCCTGCACCCCAGGGCGAAGACACCCGCTACGAAGGCCAGCGCTTCAGCGGCCGGCGCTGTCAGGTGATCGGCGTGCTGGACGATGGCGCGGCCAGCCTCAGCGCCGCCGCCCTGGTCCAGCTGCGCGCGGCCGATTGCGTGATCGGCGCGGCCCGCACCCTGGCCCTGTTCGAGGCCGAGATCGCGCCCGGCGCGCGCCGGCATGAGATCGGCAGCGCCCTGTCCCAGGTGCCGCTCTGGGTGCGCGAAGCCCAGGCCCAGGGCCAGCGCTGCGTGGTGCTGGCCACCGGCGACCCCTTGTGCTTTGGCATCGCCAGCTATCTGGCGGCGCGCCTGTGCATCGACGCGCTGGAGGTGCTGCCCAACTTGAGCACCATCCAGCTGGCCTGCGCCCGCCTGGGCCTGCCCTGGCAGGACCTGAAGTTCTGCTCGGTGCACAGCCGCGATGCCGGCGAGTGGCAGCCGGGCGCCGATGCCACGCATGGGCTCTACGCCTTGCTGCAGACCCTGCGCCAGCAGGAGCGGGTGGCCGTGCTGACCAGCCCGGAAAACAGCGCCGACCGCATCGCCCGCATGCTGCTGGCCGAAGGCCTGGGCGAGGCCTTCCAGATTGCCGTGGCCGAGTCGCTGTGCCAGCCGGGCGAGCGAGTGCGGGCCGAGCTCAGCGTGGCCGAGGTGGCCGAGCTGCGCTTTGCGCCCCTGCATGTGATGCTGCTGCTGCGCCTGCAGCCGCGGCCGCGGCCGGTGCTCTTCGGCCTGGCCGATGAGAGTTTTGAGCAACGCCAGCCCGAGAAGGGCCTGCTGACCAAACGCGAGGTTCGCGCGGTGTCGCTGGCGCGCCTGCAGCTGCGTAGCAACAGCATCGTCTGGGACATCGGCGCCGGTTCCGGCTCGGTGGGCCTGGAGGCGGCGCGGCTCTGCCCCGAGGGCCACGTCTACGCCATCGAAAAGAACAGCGAGGACGCCGCCATCATCGAGCGCAACCGCCGCGCCCTGGGCCTGAGCAACCACAGCAGCCAGCAGGGCCGCGCGCCCGAGGGCCTGGAGGCCTGGCCTGCGCCGGATGCGGTGTTCATTGGCGGCTCCGGCGGCGAGCTGGTCGAGCTGATCGAGCGGGTGCTGGCCCGGCTCCAGCCCCAGGGCTGGCTGGTGATGAACTTCGTGACCCTGGAGAACCTGGCCACGGCGGTGGCGGCGCTGAAAGCCGTGGGCGCGAGCTGGGATGTGCTGCAGCTGCAGGCCTCGCGCAGCAAGCCCATCCTTCACATGCACCGGCTGGCGGCCGAGAACCCGGTCTGGGTGGTCTGCGCGCAGCGCGGGAGTGCGACATGAGTGAAGTGCTCGTGGAAGCCAGAGGAACGCTGTTCGGCGTCTCGCTGGGCCCCGGCGACCCGGGGCTGATCACCCGCCGCGCCTGGGCGCTGCTGGAGCGGCGCGATGCCGTCTGGACCTATCCGGTGCGCAGCCTGCGCAAGGACAGCTATGCCCTGGACATCGCCCTGCGCGCCGGCCTGCAGCCGCCCGCGCAGCACCAATCCCTGCTGTTCCCGATGACGCATGACGCCGAAAAGCTGGCCCGCCACTGGCTGAAGGCAGCCGAGACCGTGCGCGCGCTGCTGGACGGCGGGCAGGACGTGCTCTTTCTGGTCGAGGGCGATGCCTCCACCTACGCAAGCTTTGGCTACCTGGCCCGGGTGCTGCGCGAGCTGGAGCCTGAGGCCCGCATCGACATCGTCGCCGGGGTCAATTCTTTCAACGCCGCCTGCGCGCAGCTGCAGATGCCGCTGTCCGAGCAGGACGACACCATCGCCATCGTGCCTGCGGCCTACGGCATCGCCGCGGTTGAGCGCATGTTGGAGGACTTCGACACCCTGGTGCTGATGAAGGTCAAGCCCTTGCTGGACGACTTGATCGATCTGCTGGAGCGGCGCGGCCTGCTGGCCCACAGCCGCTTTGTCGAGAAGGCCGGCAGCCCGGTGGAGCGTGTGGTGCATGACGTGGCCAGCCTGCGCGGGACCAAGGTCAATTACCTGTCCCTGCTCTTGGTTCGCAACCCCGGCCGCGTGCGCGGCGCGCTGCAGCGCGGCTGCCGCAAGAAGGACAGCCAGGCTGAAGCAGAGCGGGACGAGACACCACAAGAAGATGAAAGCGAAACATGAATCCTGAGAATCTCACCGCGTCGCCACGCGTGGTCCTGGTCGCCATCACCAAGCATGGCGCCGCCCAGGTGGCGGCCCTGGCATGCGAGCTGCCGCAGGCCGAGCTCTGCGTGGCCGAGAAGTTCGCACCGGCCCTGGCCGGCCTGGCCAATCCGCTGCGCGTTTACAGCGGCGCTTTCAAGGACGAGATTGGCGAGCTTTTCGCGCGTTACGACCAGATCGTGTTCTTCGTCTCCCTGGGCGCGGTGGTGCGCCTGATCGCGCCGCATCTGAAGAGCAAGGACGAAGATCCCGGCGTGCTGGTGGTGGACGATGCGGGCGAGTTCGTCAT
>JAIXSD010000544.1 GCA_027484885.1 Rubrivivax sp. | reverse complement strand
TACATCAAGAGCACCGAGAGCACCGACACCCAGGCCCTGCCCAGCGCCAGCCTGAGCTATGACCTGAGCGACAAGCTGCTGCTGCGCGTGGCGGCGGCCAAGGTGATGGCCCGCCCGGATTACAGCGCCCTGGGCTCGACGCTCAGCGCCTTTGCCTACAACCCGGCCAACAACCCGCCGTCCACCGCGGCCGGTGGCAATGCCGAGCTGAAGCCCGTGGTGGCCAAGAACTACAACCTGGGCCTGGAGTGGTACTTCGCGCGCCGCTCGGTGCTGTCGGCCCAGGTGTTTGTGATGGACTTCGACTCGCTGATCGGCGCGGGCAGCTCCATGCAGCAGCAGCTGAACACGGCCATCCCGGTGGCCCTTGGCGGCCCGGCCGTGGTGCCCACCCTGGTCAGCTCGCCGGCGGCCACCACCGGCCGTTCGCGCGGCCTGGAGCTGGGCTATGAGCAGCCGGTCTGGGGCGGCTTTGGCGTGACAGCCAACTACACCTACGCCCATGCCAAGGAAGCCAATGGCAACCCCATGCTGGGCGCATCGAAGAACAGCTACAACCTGGGTGCCTACTACGAAGACGAGACCTTCAGCGCCCGCCTGGCGTATGCGCACCGCAGCGCCTCGCGCGTGGGCCTGTACGGCCTGTCGCAGAACTATCTGGCGGCTTCGGGCACGCTGGCCGCGTCGGCCAACTACAAGCTCAACGACACGGTGACCCTGACCTTTGAAGGCCTGAACCTCAACAAGCCGGTGACCCGTTTCTACAACGCGGCCAATGCCACCGTGCCTTTTGATGCGACCACCGCGCTCTACAGCAGCGGCCGCCAGTTCTATGTCGGTTTTCGCCTGAAGTATTGATGGTGGGCGCGGGCGCTGCCGCCGCTGCATCAGGCCGGTGGCTGCGCCTTTTTTGTCTTCTTTTTCTTCTGTTGTTCCTCTTTCAATCCCGGCGCTGGATCGAGTGATGCTTTGATCGGGCCAGCGCCGCGCTCATGCCATGCAGTCCCCCAGCTCCTGTCTTCCTACCCCCTCGACCTTTGCCGTTTGCGGCGATGACTTTGTGCTGAATGGCCAGCCGGTGCAGCTGCTGTCCGGCGCCCTGCATTACTTCCGTGTGCTGCCCGAGCAGTGGGAAGACCGCCTGCTCAAGCTCAAGGCCCTGGGCCTGAACACGGTGGAGACCTACGTGGCCTGGAATCTGCACGAGCCGCGGCCGGGCGAGTTCTGCTTTGAGGGCCGGCTGGACCTGGTGGCTTTTGTGCAGCTGGCCCAGCGCCTGGGCCTGTGGGTGATCGTGCGGCCCGGGCCTTACATCTGCGCGGAGTGGGAGTTCGGCGGCCTGCCGGCCTGGTTGCTGGCGGACAGCGATATGGCGCTGCGCTGCAGCTATCCGCCCTATCTGGCCGCGGTGGACCGTTTCTTTGCCGACCTGCTGCCGCGCTTGGCGCCGCTGCAGATCAGCGAAGGCGGCCCCATCCTGGCCATGCAGGTGGAGAACGAGTACGGCAGCTACGGCAGTGACAAGGACTACCTGGCCTGGACCGAGGCCAGCCTGCGCCGCCACGGCGTGCGCGTGCTGCTCTTCACCTCGGACGGCCCGACCGATCACATGCTGAGCCACGGCACGCTGCCACATCTGCTCAAAACCGGCAATTTCGGTTCGCGCGTGCCCTCGGAGCTGGCCAAGCTGCGCGAGCACCAGCCCCGCGGCCCGCTGATGTGCATGGAGTTCTGGAACGGCTGGTTCGACCACTGGGGCGAGCCCCACCATACCCGCGATGGCGAAGACGCCGCCCGCTGCCTGGGCCAGATCCTGGAGGCCGGCGCCTCGGTCAATATCTTCATGGTGCACGGCGGCACCAGCTTCGGCTTCATGAACGGGGCCAACACCGATCTCAAGACGGGGGCCTATCAGCCCACGGTCAACAGCTACGACTACGACGCGCCCTTGGCCGAAGATGGCAGCGTGACGCCCAAATTCATTGCCATGAAGGCGGTGATCCTGGCCCATCTGCGCGCGCAGGCGCAGGCGCAGGCGCGCGGCCTGCCGGCACCCGAGCTCCCGCCGCTGCCGCCCGAGGCGCCGCGCTTTGACCTGCAAGGTCTGGCCCTGGCGCCGTGCCAGCCTTGGTTCGAGGCCCTGCAGGACGTGGTGCCTACGCGTGTTGACGTGTGCCTGCGCAGCATGGAGCAGCTGGGGCAGGACTACGGCTTCACGCTCTACCGTTGCCGCGTGCGCCACCCGAGGGGCCCGGTGGCGCTGTCGGTGCAGGCCGTGCACGACCGCGCCCAGGTGTTTGTGGACGGCCGGCCGGTGGGCCTGCTGGAGCGCAACGGAGCTTTGAGCCTGGCGCTAGATTGGCCGGGCGGCGAGGCGACGCTGGAGCTGCTGGTGGAGAACCAGGGCCGGGTCAACTACGGCCCGCAGCTGCACGACCGCAAGGGATTGCTGGGCTGGGTGCGTCTGGGCATCAATGTGCTGCAGCGCTGGGAGCACTTCGCCTTGCCGCTGGCCGAGCTGCCGGCGGGCGCCACGCGGGTGCGCGAGCCAAGCTCGGTGCAAAGCGGCCTGCCGCAGTTCTTCAGCGCGGACTTCGAGGTGGCCGAGCCGGGTGACTGCTTTGTGCGCCTGAACGGCGGCCACAAGGGTCAGGTCTGGATCAATGGCTTCAACCTTGGCCGCCACTGGGTGCGCGGCCCGCAGCTGGCGCTCTATCTGCCCTGGCCGCTGCTGCGCCAGGGCCGCAACACGCTGACCGTGCTGGAGCTGCAGCCCGAGGCCGGCCAGGGCTTGAGCGCCGACTTCTGCGCCCGCCTGCCGCAGGCCGGCGAGGTGGTGGACATGGCGCCGACGTTGGCGGAGCTGTGGTGATGG
>JAIXSD010000328.1 GCA_027484885.1 Rubrivivax sp. | reverse complement strand
TTTTTCTTCACATTGACACGCTTGATCGTCATGGTGTTCTCCTTGTTGCAGCGTGTGTTTCAAATAGGGTGCCGTTACAGCGCGGACACGGACCTCGGATGCCTGGGACTGGGTGCCACGGTGCGTCGTCGGCATGCCCTTTCTGAACAAGCCTCGGACTGGCCGTGGACGCAGGCCCCGCGTGCCCGAAGCACAGGTGGCCGCGCTGATGCCGTTCGAACCCGAAGGCAGACCGGCACGTTCGGCGGGGTGGTCTTGCGACCGTTTTTTACTGGCGTGACAGGCCATATGTGGAGTGGGAGTCGAACCCACGACACACGGATTCCAAATCCGTTGCTCTACCCGACTGAGCTATCCAGTGGTGGCGAAACCGGGAGTCGAACCCGGACCCTTGCGGGACAACCGTGTTTCACCGTATCGACCTCTTTCAGCAGGGCGGCATGCGCCGCAGCGACGGGACGGACCCGGCCACGGCGCACCGGTGGGGTGGTACCCCTGACCTGTGAGCCCTGCCTTCCAAGGCAGATCTATTGGCGCCTAGGCTGACTGCTCGGTCAGCTCAGGCGCGATTCTTTTGGTAGCCGCGCGGCCAGCCACTCATGCACGTCCGCGCGGATCCGCCTGCCCTTGAGCAAGAAGTCCTCGAAGCGGCTGGGCACATAGGGCGTGAACAGCAGCGGCATCCTGGCCTCCTCCGGCGTGCGGTCGGCCTTGCGCGCATTGCAGGCGCGGCAGGCGGCGACCGTGTTCATCCAGCTGAGCGGGCCGCCGCGCGAGGCCGGCAGGATGTGGTCGACCGTGAGTTCGCGCACGTCATGCGCATCGCCACAGTAGGCACAGGTCTGTCGGTCGCGCCGGATCAGCTTGAATTTGGTGAAGCCCGGCTCTTGTTCGAAGAGGTTCAAGCGCGAACTGCCGCTCAAGGCCAGGATGGCAGGAACTTCAAGCCTGGACTGAAGGCCGGATTGGACGTTCATGCCACCGCGCAGAACAGCCAGCG
Organism: Rubrivivax sp.; assembly: GCA_027484885.1. Lineage (GTDB taxonomy): Bacteria > Pseudomonadota > Gammaproteobacteria > Burkholderiales > Burkholderiaceae_C > Paucibacter_A. Next base: position 5,466 of record JAIXSD010000328.1, on the reverse strand, counting down.
GCGTATCACCGAGCGACCAGGCCACGGAGCGGGAGGCCACATGGACGGCCGCCTGCTCAACCGAGATCCAAGCCTGGGGCTGACCGGTGATGTCCAACTGCAATACATCGTGCATGGCGTCCTCCTTTCTGCGACTGGGCACGACTGAAATTCAATGACGAAGGCGGCGAGGCTCCAAGCTGCGTCCCGCGCGTTCAAGGCTTAGTGCGCTTGCGGCAGAGCTAGACCACGACTGACCAAAGGGCGGCAGCACTGCTCAACGCTGATAGTGATGGCGGTTCACACCATCAAAACCAGCCGCTTTGCATGCAGCAGCGTTTGAAACGTCCGACCTGATCCGCAAGGGCAAGGGTCATTTCGACCGAGCTTTTCGTGAAGCTCCTTGTTGCCGCGAACAACGCGATCCCCTCGCTTGACTTGAGTCTCAGAGGGGAAGCCCTTGCGGCGCTTGCTCATGACCTCGAAAGCTGGCTTCGTTCTTCATCTTCTTCACAGTAGTTCTCCTTCTGATTTGCCTCCTGACAGGGCATGCGCTTGGGGGTGGCCGGCCGGATTGCATGTGCATCACACATGGCCTTCGGCCCGAGCCGCAGGCGCGTCCGACGCGTTGCGTCGAGCGAACCGGCGATGCAAGGGTCACAACCTTGAGCCTTTGGCCGCTAGGCGACGGCCACACCCAAACACACGTTTCGGCACATTGCGTTTGTTTCACTTGGCGCCGCCAGCGGGTCGTGACCCCACGACCTCCGGTTCGACAGACCGGCGCTCTTCCAGCTGAGCTATGGCGACATGTATTCCTGGTCTGTGCAGCAGGACTCGAACCTGCAACCCTCTGCTCCCAAAGCAGTTGCGCTTGCCACTTGCGCCACACACGGGTCATGCTCCCAAGGGTTGTCGGTGACGGGTTCCGACGCCGCCCAATCTGTGCGGCCGGTTTGCGCCTGTCGAAGCGAGAGCTCGACGACAGGCTTGGGTTTGGTATCCCGTGCGGGAGTCGAACCCGCCTCTTCGGCTTGAAGGACCGAGGACCTCACCGGAAGTCCAACGGGACAGTAATGAAAACTGGCGCCTCGTGGAGGATTCGAACCTCCGGCCTCCGGTTTCGTAGACCGGCGCTCTGCTCCGCCGAGCTAACAAGGCCATGCACTCTCGGCTGTGTCCGCACGCGATCTCGGCGAGCTTGCCGAGATCGCTGCATGCCGGCTCCGTCTGCAGAACGTGCTTGGCACACATGCACACCGAGTTGGCCGGTGCTTGTGCACGGGCACACCCAAGAGGGCATCAATCCGATTCGCAAGAGCCAAACAAAAAGCCCGGTTCCTGCAGGAGACCGGGCTTCAGGGGATAGGAGATGGATCCCTGGAATGTGAGAACTTCAGTGGTCTGAAGTTCCTCCCGGTAATGGTGAGTCACCCTCAAATCGGTCATGCCGCAGCTGGCTCAGTGCGAGCGGCACAGCGAACTCATGGCGACCCGCAGCGACGCACAAAGCCATCTCGACCGACATGGGTCGTGTTGCGTTGGCGATGGAGACGGTGCGGAGCATGATGAGATCTGGCGGGTTGGGGTGAATCAACGAATGGAAGAATTGTGAAGAGTGTTCACGAGTTCGTCAACACATCCGATCACATAGAATGCATGTGAAGTGTTTTAACAACACCAACCGTGTCCAGCATCACCACATTCCGCCGACTCAACGCCATCGCGCTCTTCCAGATTTTTGCGGAAGAACGCATCGCCGCAGGCGATCCGCCCAAGGGGCTTGAATCCACCTGGGCTAAAAAAGTCGAGATGAGTGGCGCAACTTGGTCAATGGCCAAAAGTGGCGCACGCCCCATTGGTGACAAGCTAGCGCGGCAAATTGAACAGCATTGCGGCAAGGAGTCAGGTTGGCTCGATATCGAGCGTGAACCTACGGGGCTGTCACCTGGAGAGCAGCAGTTCCTGGCGATTGCCCTGAAGGTCTATCGCGAAACAAACAGCGATGGGCGAAAGCGCTTGAAGCAGCTGCTGAAAACATTCCAACAGTAGGCCGCTGTCTGAGCAAGATACAGGGCGCTAAGACGGGCTGGAATGCTGAGGCTGCAGAACTTCAAATCACCGAACTCAGCGCCCGCAATTGATCGCTCAGCCTGTGAGCCAAGCGGGCGATGACGGCTGGGCGCCGGGCCCGCGCAGTGCACTCCGGGAAAAGCTCGCGCGGGTTTGGCGCCCGGCAGTTAGTCTTATGTTCTCGCCAGTCCTGGTCCGTCAACCTGTACGAGAGCACAGTTATGGTTAGTTAGTCTATACGTCGCTTCCACCATTGGAAGACGCCGGCAAGACCCCGCAACACCTTCCGTATTAATGACCATATTGTTTGTACTTGTGCACTCGCTCTAGTGGAAGTAGTCGCAGTGAACGTCGAAAGAGTCGCCCTGAACTCTTCTATCAGTCCGGCCTTTTCCGCCAGGCCATTCTCCTCATGCTCAGCCTTCCGGACCAAATCATCGACAGCGTCTTTCACGTCCTGTAACGACGTATAGGCAACGTACCCCACAGCCGCAAGTGCTGCCAACACAAGCACCACTTTGGCTGCAGGTACTGCAACTACAGCAGCGGCAGGTACTGCAGACATCACCGATTTGGTCGCAGCTATTGGGTCAGTGACCGCAGCAGCAGCCTTTGCGGCGGTTGCCCCCGCCTTGACGGTAATTCCCTTTGCCGCGAGAAGCTCAGCCAATGGCAACGGGACACCGTGAATGTAGAAGTACGCTCCCACCGCGGCCGCCGTCACGGCTACGGCACCAATTGCAATTGCCGGAGCAGCCGCAACGACTGAAGCAGGAATCAAAGTTCCTGCTACATACCCTCCAGCACTCGTGCTGAGAATTGCACCTCCGCTCGCATGCGGAACTAGCGCGATTAATCCTGGAATCGCTACGAATGCCATGTCGCTCCCTCGTGAGAATTGTTGTCGTTGGAATCTACTGTAGGCCCGCATGGGCCGTGCGGACAAGGCAGGGGCCGTACCTGAAGCTGGGCAGTGTCGCGGTTCACGGATGTTTTGACTGCCTGCCGAAGGCTGAGGTTCCGCAATGCCGTCGATGATGAGCTTTAGCGCTCAGTCTTGAGCCGAAGGTCAGTTGAGGCCGTTCTCCGGTGCGCGTTGCCGCCCGTGGCCGAGTGGACACGTTCTGCCTTGCGTTCCACAACAAACCTCAGCAGAATATTGCTACTGCTCGGGACGAGCAGATCCGTGATGTGCACGCACACGGTCGCTGGTACTAAATTGGCCAGTGCCTGCTTCGAACCATACTATGGCGAACGGGGCTTCAACATCTACTGGAGTCCTTGATGACATCAAAGCTGATCCGAATCAGGGCGCGCGCCGCCTTAGCTCAGTCGCACCGTTGCATTTACTGCCGCATGCCCATGTGGGAAAAAGACCCGAAGCAGTTCATGCGCCGGTTCGGTCTTACCCATCGCGAAGCCGAGCTACTTCGTTGCACGGCTGAGCATTTACGAGCCAAGCAAGATGGTGGTCGAGATTGCAGATCGAACATTGCTGCAGCTTGCCGGTGCTGCAACTCACGGAGACACCAAGCGCATGCGCCACTCGATCCAGACGATTTCGCAGCCCATGTCCAACGACGAGTGAACAAAGGGGCGTGGCTACCTGGAAGTTTGGCGACAAGGCTTCAAGCGCATATCAACGAGGATTCCGGCTATGTACATGGCCAATAGCTCGCCTCGTTGATCCCACCCTATCGAGATGCAGCTCAGCCGCGCTTGCCGTGCTCCTTCACTGGCCGTGTTCTTGACTTTCCTGCGCGCGACAACGTCCTTCGAGACATTGCCATTCATGCGGCAGACTCGGATCGCAGAGATGAACCGGGACTTCGAAACTTTACTGCGCCTGTGGCGCATTGCGCTGCTGCGTCCCCCGGGGAGCGCTCACTTCGAAACTTTGTTATGAGGTTCCTGGTGGAGGAGGCTGAGAACAACGTTTCGAAGCTGTTGGCAAATTATCGAAGTCATGGGGGGAGGCCGCGAACGGCGTGAGGGCAAAGTTTCGAAGCGAGCTGGCGCGATTGGGGAACACGGGCGGGCGGCGGCGGCGATCTAGGCAAAGTCGCCACACCTTCCAAGCCGTGCAATCCAATCGTCGCAATTTGGGGCTGCACCAGGCTGAACCGAGTCATTCGCCGGCTTCGATCAGGAGCGGTAACTGGTCATGCCTTTCTGTCCATGCGGCCAGTTGCAGGCATTCGTGGGCGGCGCATTTCAGACATCCAGGCAGCTCCGGCTGAACGGGCATGGCCTCGCGCCCCGCAAAGGCGATCAAGCTCGAAGGCGTTCAGTCTATGGATGCGCATCGGATGGTGGCAAGCACGGCTCCTGCCAGGCTATTCGGCGCTGAGGCAGCGCGAGCAGGCCTCGGCGGTGAAGCGGGCGCGGCAGACGTCGCGGCCCGGATAGGCCTTCTCGTACTCGATCTGCTTTTGACAGGTCTCTGGCGACAGGAACTCGATCGCGGGCGTCTGCTGGATGACCTTTCTCTCTTTCTCCAGACTGATGCGTGAGCCGTTCAGGTCCGAGCGCAACTCCACGGCATGCTTCGCGCTGCCCAGCCGCAACGCTGCGGCTGGCTCTTGGTCCGGGCCGGCAACCATGTGCGCAATCATCTGGTGCTTGGAGTCGAGCGAGAGCATGGCGTTGCTGCCTGTGTCCATGGTGACGTAGCCGCCGCGCTCAATGCCTCCCTCGTCGTAAAGCATGAAACCTGCCGCTTTGGTTCCGCGTTTGGAGACGTGCCCGCCGGCCATCACCGCGTCTGGCATATCACCGCTCATGCGCGCGCGGACCACGCCTTGGGCGTCCACCACGACGATCTCCCGGGCCGTGATTCTGTCGACAGGTTCTGTCCGGTTCGGGCTTCCCGGCAGTGCCGTGCCAGCACAGGCGACCAGCAAGAACGCAGCTGCAGCCATGCCCTGGAACAAAACGATGCGTCTGAGCTTGCGGTTCTCGCGTTCACAGGCCTCAATGCGCTGATCAAGGCCGCTGTCATGCTGCTGCATTTCCCCTCCTGGAATGTTCGATTGCCAACTGATGTCTTGGCATCAGCGGGCGCAGTTTCTGGGCCAGGTCACAAGGAATCCAGCGGTTCGCGATGGAGCGCAAAGGGACGCGCTTGAACTGCAAATAGACCGGGCGAGGCGGCGCCGGTCTGTCGAGGGTCTTTTCCTGCAGCCGACGCACCCTGATCTGTTCGACCCATCCCGCGCAGCCAAACTTTCATCAGCGGCCGATAGCCTCCGCAGCATTCCCACTTCCCGCTGGAAAGCCCCCTATGAAGAAGAAAAAGACGACGAAGTCCCTGACGATGAAGTCCCGCGCGTTCCTGCCCCTGGCCTTGGCCTGCGCTGTGTTCGGCAGCCAGGCGGCTGAAGTGCAGCTGCGCCTGATCGGCAGCACGTCCTT
>JAIXSD010000320.1 GCA_027484885.1 Rubrivivax sp. | reverse complement strand
TGGGGTCAGGTCTTGCTGGCTGCGCCGCTGTGGCCGGAGACGGTTGAACACGGTTGGCGGTAGCAAAGTGCTTCATGTCGTGCTTGGGGAGTTCCATGCCGACAGCATCGCCCGTCTCGCGGCGTTCAACCATCCTCCTGGAGGGGGGAGCTCACGGGATCCCACAAGCCTTGTCCTTCTGATGGGGGAGGGCGTTGGAACTGCGCTAAGCAGAAAACACGGTGGGATTGAAGGGCGTGCCGATAGGGCAAGACCTGACTCTGGTGTGCATCGGCGCCGAGCCAGGAGATGGAGCGGGCGAAGGGAACCCGCTCCATGTCTCAATCCTCCAGGGCGTCACCCTTGGTTGAGCCGTGGTTGTAGCACGACTTTGTAGCAAGTTTTGTAGCAGTTTTTGCGCCCCGCAGGCATGGGTGTTGGTCGGGGTCGGTGAAGCTGCTTGAGCAGGTTCACCGCGCCGGTTTGACGGGTTGCGGAGAGTGCCAGTCGGGCCAAGCCAGCTCGCGGCTGTGCGCACAATTCAGGGCCGCCCGGGCTGCGGCATAGTTGAGCGTGCAGAAAATCCGGGGGTGAAGCGTTCGTAAGTGCTTGATTACTTTGGTAGTCCGGGCGCAATTCTCTTCACTATGAATACCCTTCTTTTATTTGCCACTCCGTCAAAGCTTTGCTGACTCAGCGGATGGGTTCGATAGCTTCTTTGGGTGGTTGACGCCCATGTTGGGCGTCAGACAGCTTGGCGTGATTCCGTCTGGTTGAGTTTGGTCCGCCGCCGGAGTGCAGGGCTGTAACGCAACCGATCAGTCAGCTGGCGCAGGCATTCATAAGACTTGCTGCTGAGGTGGCGATCTCCTACGGTGTTTGATCCAAACAGTCGACGGTCCTTTCGAGGCGCCCGAGCGCCGAGGATGGGCGCCCGTCCGGCGACAAGCAGTTGAATGGGGTTCTTCTGCGCTTCAGCAGAGAGGCAGCGAAATTTGAAGAACCTCGCCAGCTCAGTAAATTTGAACTGCGTGGCCGCCTCGCTCAGCAGAAGTGCAGGCAAAGAGGCGCCCCGTAGGGTCACCTCAGTCCGCGCCCTCCATTGATCTAGAGGAAGCTTAATCGGGGTGCCCTCAGCATTCGTACCGGCACCGTCAGTGGTCTTTACGTACGTGCGGCGGGTCACGTCGTCGGTTTTGTCGCCCTCGTAGAAAGTCTCACCTTGCGCAAGCTTCTTCAGGTTCTGAGTGTGGCTAACTTCGACGCTGGCGGCTGAACCTGGCGTCGATGCTGATCGAACATTTGCGCTGAGGTTGATGGTTGACCACTGCAAGAAACGCCCGGCGATGTTGACCAGAGATTGCAGATCCTGACTGCGTGAGTAGGCGTCGAAGGACACCTCCATGGTGACAACGATGGCCGGGCTCCGGCAGCCATGTACCTCTTCGAGCGCCTGCACGGCTGCAGTCACTGTGGACCACCGTCCAGGGTCATTGAACTTGAGTTCGAAGGTGTTCGATTCGTCGCCCGGTCCCTTGTCGATCGCCTTCACGAATGTCGCCTTACTGAGGCGTCTTACGGTTTGGAAATTCGTGGTGCGCTGCAGATGCACGCGCACTTCGATGAAGTCCAACTCGCATTTGAACTTGTAGTCCGAGTAGTCTGGGGAGATTGCTGATGAACGATGCATGGAGCCGGCAGGGCCATGGGCGAGGTCACTGAAAGAGCGCCCACCCTTTTAAGTGTCGAATGGTTTGTGCGGCAGTGTAGGGAGGTGGATGGCTTGAGGGAATTTTTGCCCCTGCGTTTGAGCTGATCCTCAAAGGGGAGTGCATCTTGGTCCAGCCAACAACCGCAGCGAAGAATCATGGTCATTGCAACAGCAGCCCGGTTTTGCGGGTATCCATATGACCAAGATTCCAGTTCAGACAGAATCCGCCCGACTCAACCGCATCATCCGCAACCGTGCGAGATCGGCCGCCCATGAACGCTTTCTGAAACGGATTGGGTTCGACAAAGGCTCCCTCCGACACCAGTCCGTACGAGCAATCCTTCAGGAGGGCTGAAAGGGCCCTAGAAGGCGCGATCTCCTGGGCGACATGACAAGGGTGCACCTCGGTCATCCGGCGCGCCCAGGTGGGGCCTGGTACCCCTAGAAAAAAGGGTCGGGAGGTGAGGGCCTTGCTTGTGTCGTAGGAACTGAGTTTTGCTCAGTTCTTATATATGATTTTCGAGGGTGGGGTGGCTGGGTCAGCCGTCGCAAACCGGACGCGCTGATTTCGTAGCGTGAACGCCCCGGACACCGACTCACAGTCGCGTGACAACCAACCACAGCAGCAGCAGGTAGAGCGCTGCAGCGGCGCCGCGCGCCGCACCGCGGGCGAGATCGCCGGCGAGCGGCAGCGCCATGGCCAGCGTTTGCGTGCCCCACCAGCCCGCAATCAGCAGCAGGAGAAGCGCTAGCTAGGGCTACGCCGAATAGGCCCCCAACCTCGTACAAACCCGCTCGCGGCCGGAGGTGGCGGCACGGAGCATGCCTGTATGAAGCTAAAGACCCTGGGCTGCAGCCGGCGACGAGCAGGCAAATTTCGAGCGCTACCGCCGCCCCACGAAGCGCGACGAGTTCCTCGCGACGATGAACGGCATCGTGCCCTGGTCTGAGTTGTGCGCCGTGATCGAGCTGCATTACCCCAAGGCCGGCAACGGCCGCCCGCCCATTGGTCTGGAACGTATGCTGCGCCTGTACTTGGTGCAGCACTGGTTCAACCTGGCCGACGAGGCTTGCGAGGAGGCGCTGCTGGACAGCACGGCGCTGTGCCGCTTCGTCGGGATCGACCTGGGGTGTGAGCGCGAGCCCGATGGGACCACGCTGCTGAAGTTCAGCCGCCTCTTGGAGGACAAGAAGCTCGGGGAGGCGCTGTTTGCCGAGGTCGGACGGGTGCTGCAAGCGCGCGGCCTGCGGGTGGGCAGCGGTACCATCGCAGACGCTACGATCATCAGCGCGCCGAGTTCAACCAAGCACGCCGACAAGGCGCGCAACCCCGAGATGCACCAAACGCGCAAAGGCCAGCAGTGGTACTTTGGGATGAAGTTGCACATCGGCGTGGACAGCCGCAGCGGTCTGGCTCGCAGCGCGGTGGTGACGCCTGCCAACGTACACGACAAGCATCCCCTGCCCGACTTGCTACACGGCCAGGATTGGCGCATGTACGGTTACAGCGCCTACGCCAGTCAGAAGGCACTGATCGCCAGCAAGGCACCGCAGGCCAAAGACTTCACTAACCAACGCCTCCGGCGGGGCGGAGAGGTGGACGAGGTACAGCGCGCCAAGAATCGCAACAAGTCCAAGATTCGCTCACGCGTTGAGCATGTATTCGGTGTGGTCAAGCCGCCGAGGGGGTTTGGCAAGGTGCGCTACCGGCGGCTGGCCAAGAACCCCACGCGAGCTTTTGTGGCGCTGGGGTTGGCAAACATCTACTTGGCACGCGGGCGCCTGGTGGGATGAGTGCGCCCGAAATGGGCGCACAGGGCCCGCAAGGGCGCTGCCAGAGCGCCAAGAGGGCGAAATCGACGCCGATTTGGCGCGAACTTGCCGCCGGGCCTGCGCTTCGCGAGATCAAACGACGTGGCTGCGCGTTTTCGGGGGCTTGTTCAGTGTTGCCCTAGGCTTGAAGTCGAAATGTGCTGGCAAACTATTGCGCACTGGCGAAGACCAGGGAGGACTCCAAATGAAAAATGCTCAATTCGTCACGTGGATCAACCCAGGGGGCATCTCAATCCCTACAAGTATTTTTGAATCGGTGACTTACTGGCTCATCTGGTGAGCCAGGGTGAGTGGACGATGGGGCGTATGGACATGCCACACGCTTCATTCGATATCTCGTATTTCCGGTACTGGGGAAAGGCTCGCCCGCATAACGCAACGGCGCAATGGCATTTGCTGCCTTACCACTCCTTGGATGTGGCTGCCGTTGGGCGGATGTACCTTGAGCAGTCGCCTGGTCTTGTGGCTTGGTTGAAGGCGCAACTGGGAACTGATGACGCTAGCGCGGTTATTAGTTGGGTGGTGTTTTGGTTGGGGTTGCACGATTTAGGTAAGTTTTCGCTCAGCTTCCAGGCGCAGCGCGTGGATTTGATGAACGAGCTGCAAGGCGTCTCACCAACCCACGCCCAGACAGGTGTTCGACACGACAGCCTGGGTATGCAATGCTGGACAGATGAAGTCCTCCCTTTGGTAGAGACCGAAGGTTGGTTCGGTGACGATCCAGATACTGACCTGGGGCTAACTTTCTGGGCTCGCGCCGTCACCGGCCATCATGGGCAACCACCGCTCAACAATGTTCCGCGCTTGTCATCGCATTTCCGGCCACAGGACACGGAGGCTGCGATTCAGTTTTCACGAGCGGCACGCGCCCTGTTGCTGAGCCCTCAGGCTGCAACCATACCTGAGCGCTGCGGGGCCCGGTTTGAGCAGATCAGCCGTGAATTGTCTTGGTGGATTGCAGGTGTCGCAGTGTTGGCCGACTGGATTGGCTCTAACGCTGATGTTTTCAGCTATCGCGAGCGCGCAAACGCGACGATGGACGAGTACTGGCCACAAGCGCTGACCCTTGCGCGTCAAGCGTTGCGGGAGTCAGGTGTCTTGTCGTCGCCTCGTCCCGGCGCACTTAGCTTTCAAACAATCTTCCCCAACATTCAAAAGCCTTCGCCGTTGCAAGCCTGGGCTATTGATGCGCAGCTCAATGCGATGCCGCAGCTTCATTTGCTGGAGGACGTCACCGGCGCCGGCAAGACCGAGGCGGCAGTCATGTTGGCTCATCGGTTGATGGCCGACTGCGGCGCCGAAGGTTTCTTCATTGGCTTGCCAACAATGGCCACGGCAAATGCCATGTACAGCCGTATTGCCAAGGTTTACTCGCTCTTGTTTTCTGACGAATTGGTCAGCTTAGTGTTGGCCCATGGTGGGCGCAAACTGGTGGAGGAATTCGCTACTTCGGTGATCACATCGGGACGTGACGAGGGTGATGCACATCAGCTCGATGAGAGCGCTACACGGCGCTGCTTGCGCTGGTTAGCTGACCACAATAAACGTGCCTTGCTGTCTCCCGCGGGCATCGGCACTGTCGATCAGGCGTTGTTGGGTGCGCTCCAAAGCAAACACCAGTCGTTACGCCTGCTGGGCTTAGCGCGCAAGGTACTGATCATTGACGAGGTGCATGCCTGCGATTCCTATATGCAGCGTACGCTGGAGACGCTGCTGGAATTCCATGCTCGCGCGGGTGGAAGCGCCATTCTCTTGTCGGCCACACTGACCCTTCGCATGAAAGGCGCCTTGCTGCGAGCCTTTGCTCGTGGCTGCGGGCAGGCTGCCGTGCTACCACAGTCGCTTCAATACCCATTGGCCAGTTCGTGGAGTGCCGCAGATCCGACAGTCTTGATTGAAAGCCCGTTGGCAACCCGGCCTGATGTGCAGCGCAGTGTGTATGTGCGCTATGAATCGGAAAAAACAGCGGTGCTGAAGGGCATTGCAGATGCGCTGGGCTCAGGTCGCTGTGTAGCCTGGATACGGAACACTGTGTCCGACGCATTGGAAGCGCAGGCCGAGATGGCAGCGTTGTGGCCTGCTGAGCGCATCACCTTGTTTCATGCCCGTTTTGCGCTTGGGGATCGCCTAGACATCGAGGCGAAGGTGCTCGATCGCTTCGGTCGCGACAGCACTCCAGATCTGCGTTGTGGCCAGTTGCTGATTGCCACTCAAGTAGCTGAACAGTCTCTGGATGTTGATTTCGACCTTGTCGTCAGCGATCTCGCGCCCATCGACCGATTGATCCAGCGCGCCGGCCGATTGCGGCGCCATGTGCGCGATGCACGTGGCCAGCGCTTGCAAGAACCGAATGTCAGTGACCAGCGTGGCGAGCCCTGGATGTGGGTGTTGGGGCCTACGTGGAGCGAAACGCCATCTGCTGATTGGTTCAAGAAGGCATTTCCAAAAGTAGCCAGGGTTTATGAGAACCACGGCCAGCTTTGGTTGACAGCCCGTGCCCTGCGCGCTGGGTTGTTGCGCATGCCAAATGACGCCCGCGAACTGATTGAGACAGTGTTCGGAGAAGACAGTGAGCTGCCGCCGGGCCTGCAGCGCAGCGCGGACCAAGCCGAGGGCAAGGCTTATGGAGACGCCTCGCAGGCCGCTCAGAACAGCGTCAAACTCGCCAAGGGCTATCTGCGAGAAGGTCTTGAATGGGCCGCCGACAGCGTCGCCCCCTCTCGCTTGGGTGAAGACACCATCGAGGTGCTGTTGGGGCGTTGGGATGGAGACAAGCTGATGCCTTGGTGCCAAAGACAGACTGCACATGACTGGGCATACAGCACGGTCAAGGTCGCCAGGCGCCTGATTGCTGAGGCTGTGCCGCCAACATCCGCTGCGCGCCAAGCCGCCTTGCAATCGCAACTGGAACAACTACCTGGCGGGGGGAAGTGGGTGGTTCTGCTGGCTTTGGAGTCTCGATCGGGCCGCTATCTGGCTCGGGCCGCTGGCCCTGCGAAGCAAAGCGACACGCTACGCGAAACGGTTTGGATCTACGACAAAACGGCGGGCCTTCGTGCTGCAGCCAATGAACAGGAGGATGGCGAATGAACTTGTTAGTCGAACCCTGGTTGCCCGTGCGCTTGCACGACGGCCGCCAGCAATGGGTAGCGCCTCACCGGCTCTCAGATCCTGACATCGCGACATTCGACGCCTGCCGGGCCGACTTCAATGGCGCACTGGCGCAGTTCGCTATCGGCTTGCTGCAAACCTGCACGCCAGCCTCTAGCGACGGCGACTGGCGTGCATTGCAGAAAAGCCCTCCTGACGCTGCGACCTTGTCAGCTTGGTTTGCACCTCATCGGGCGGCGTTCGAATTCGAAGGTGATGGCGCGCGGTTTATGCAGGACTTTGAGCTGCGCGCAACGGATGCTGAACCTAACAGCATTGGCGCGCTGCTGATCGAAGCGCCGGGAGACAACGCAGTCAAGAACAACAGCGACCATTTCGTGAAGCGCGGTCGGGTCGAAAAGATGTGCCCCCATTGTGCGGCCCTGGCCTTGTTCACATTGCAAATCAATGCACCCTCAGGTGGGGCGGGCCACCGCACCGGTCTACGTGGCGGTGGGCCATTGACCACACTACTGGTCGCCACTGGCAGCGCCGCTACATCTGTCAGCTTGTGGCAAACGCTTTGGCTCAATGTGCGTGGCCAGCAAGCCTTTCTGGCCAGTGGCATTGAGCCGGGCATGGATGCGTCCCATCGCTGTTTTCCCTGGGCGGCCGCGCAATCGGCCACCCAAAAAGATAAGGGCGACACCACGCCGATGCAGGTACACCCGGCCCACGTATTCTGGGCCATGCCCAGGCGAATCCGGCTAAACCTCGATGCCGTGAACGCAGGTACTTGCGATCTCTGCGGCAGGGAATCCAGCAAGTTGATTGATCAGTACGTGACCCGCAATTACGGCTTGAACTACAAGGGGCCGTGGCAACACCCCTTGTCACCGTATTACGAGGGCAAGGAAGGTATGTTGCCTCTACACCCTCAACCCGATGGCTTGGGCTACCGTCACTGGTTGGCCTGGGTGCTAGGCATGCAGAGTGACAAGCGGAAAGTGCAGCCTGCCGCAGTGGTGTCGCATTTCCTGGCGCAGCCTCGGCTGGAGCAAAAAACTGGCATAGCCCTGCGCCTATGGGCCTTCGGCTATGACATGGACAACGCCAAGGCTCGCTGCTGGTATGACGCCACCGTGCCGCTGTTCCACATTGGTGATGGCGGCTTATCCGTTCAGAAGGCCATACGCGAAGAGGTCAACGATTGGTTGAATGCTGCTGAACTGTGCGTTAGCTATTTGCGCGGTGCAGTCAAGGACGCATGGTTCGGCGCTGATGCTCGGGGCGACTTTGGATTTATTGAAGCTGCATTTTGGAGTCGCACTGAGCCAGGCTTCTACGGTCTGCTGCGCGAGCGCATTCAGAATCTGCGTGATGGCAATACTGGTGACGCTATAGCCAGCGCAGAAGCTTGGCGCAAAGTGCTTTGCACCTCTGCATTGCATCTTTTCGATACCGAGTTGGTCGGTACAGGCCCCATCGAGCGGCAAAACCCAGCCCGAATTGCCGCTGCACACCGCATGCTGACATCAGCTTTGTACGGGTCCAAGTTGACCCAGACCCTGGGCTTGCCCGTCCCGGTAAAGCCTAGTAGCAAATCAACCCACCAGGCGGCTTGATTGCAACCATCGTTTCAGGAGGAAGTATCCATGTCAAACCGACATCTCGACTACACATTGGCCGAGCCGGTCATGAGCGCCTACTTGAGTTGGTGGCATGCCGTCCATAGCGAGACTGCCACGGGCTCGGTCCGAGCCGATCGTGCTGAACTGCGGCGAGCGCATGACCTCAACGCGGTGGCGTTGACACCAGCCTACCAGCGGCTTTACCGCAAGCTGGCTGACGCGCATCCTGGTACGCCGTGGAAGGACTGGCAACGCGACCGCATAGCAGCCATTGCAGGTCTAGCAGTCCACATCAAATCAGACAACAAGTTGACCTTGCCCGAAGCAATGAGCCAAAGGGAGAAAGGGAGCGACCGTAATGCCGTTAGCGAGTTGCGCTTTGCCCGCCTGCTCGATGCCCCAGATATTGAGGCTTTGTTTAGCGGTCTTCGCCGTGTTGTGCCTTTGATTGACAAGCAGCTGAGTCCCGCTGCTCTGGCTTCAGATTTGTTTGGCTGGGGTGACAGCGTCAAGAAACGCTGGGCCTACACCTACGTTTGGCCCGCGAAATCTTGAATTGCACCGCAACCTCTTTAAGGACTTTCAATTTCATTCAGTGAGGACCTTCCAATGACCCGCTTCGTACAACTGCACCTGCTGACCAGCTATCCACCTTCCAACCTCAATCGCGATGACACCGGCCGTCCGAAAACTGCGTTGGTGGGTGACGCCAACCGGTTGCGTGTTTCGTCGCAGAGCCTTAAGCGCGCGTGGCGTTGCTCGGAAACCTTCGAGGCAGCCTTGGCAGGCCACCTTGGTACTCGTACTAAGTTGATGGGCAAGGAGGTTTTCAAGGCGCTGAAGGAGGGCGGAATCAGCGAGAAAGCTGCACGTGACTGGAGCAAAGAGATTGCCAAACAGTTCGGCAAGCTCAAGTCTGAAAAGAAGACTGAGAACGACGGCGACCTCGAAATCGAACAACTGGCTCATTTCAGCCCCGAAGAAGAAGTTGCAATCCAAGCTTTGGTCGCTGCACTGGTGGCCCGAAAGGAAGCGCCCACCGAAGCGGAGCTGAAGCTCCTGAGTCAGTCCAAGCAAGCGGTGGACATCGCCATGTTTGGCCGCATGCTGGCCGACGCGGCTGAGTTCAATACGGAAGCCGCTGTACAGGTGGCTCATGCCATCACTGTCCACCGGGCTGCTGTTGAAGATGATTACTTCACTGCTGTGGACGATTTGAACAAGCGCGAAGATACCGGCGCCGCGCATATCGGCGAACGGGGTTACGGTGCTGGACTGTTCTATCTCTACATTTGCATCGACCGTGAGTTGCTTCTGAAGAATCTTGGTGGTGATACGGCGCTCGTAGCCCGGGCTCTTGAAGCGCTGGTGAACGCGGTCACTAAGGTATCTCCGACAGGCATGCAGAACAGCTTTGCTTCGCGCGCCTATGCTAGCCATGTGTTGGCAGAGAAGGGCAAGCAGCAACCGCGCTCGCTGGCCCAGGCGTTTTTGAAGCCGGTGAAGCCCTTTGATGGGCAGGACATGTTGGAGACGGCGGTCGCCGCGCTGAACGTCCGCCGCGATAACTTTGATGCCGTGTATGGCGCTTGCGCTGACAGTCGTTACGAGCTGGATGTGGAGCAGGCTCAGGGCACGCTGGCCGAGTTGGTCAAGTTTGTCGCGGCGTGAGCATCATGCACGATTACCTCGTGTTCCAACTCCAGGCGTCCTTGTCGTCCTGGGGTGAGCCGGCGGTGGGCGGATTCCGTGGCACGGCCTCGCACCCGGGGCTGTCGGCCTTGGTTGGCTTGCTTGGAGCAGCGCTCGGAATCGACCGCAGCGATGAGGCGGCCCATGCCGACTTGCGCGACGGGTTCGGGTTTGCTGTTGGTTTGTTGTCCAGTGGGAGCCTGCTGCGTGACTATCACACCGCCCAAGTTCCGCCACGCGCGGCACTCAAGGGGCGGCCACAAGCGACCCGGCGCCAGGAAATGGAGGTTCCAAAACGCGACTTGACTACGATTCTCTCGACACGCGACTACCGCCAGAATGCAGCCAGCCTGGTCGCCCTGCAAGCGCGGACCAGCGTAAGTTCTCGCTACAAACTCCCAGAATTGGCTGCTGCCTTACGCGAGCCGCGGTTCACCTTGTACCTAGGCCGGAAGACCTGTGTGCCCGCAGCACCCCTTTGGCCGCAACTATTGGCAGCTGGGTCGGCGCTTGAGGCGTTCAGCGCCTACGCTCAGCGCCACGAGGATGCGCGATCGGCTGCGGCCGACGAGAGTGGTCAACCGTTGCTTGAGCCCTTGCCTGCCTTGCACAGCTTGGCCTTTGATGTGCACATTGAAGCAGGCGTTCCGGCGGACCTAAGCACTGTGCGCAAAGACCGCTTGATACGTCGGCAGGGGTGGCAGTTTGGCGACCGTGAAGAGCGCATTGCCTTGATAAAAGCTGAGGAGCATTGATGACCCCCATGTATTTCAGCCTGATCACGCCGGCCAAAGGCCGCATTTACGAAGCATTGCAGCAGCGCCTTGACGGCCCTTACGCCGATCATCAATGGTTGTGGCGTTGGTTCCCTGCCCCTGCTGGAACGGCAAGGGACTTCATCTTTCGCCGTCACGGGGCGGGCGAGTTGTTGCGCTTTTACGCAGTTTCAAAGCGACCTCCAGCCGAAATGACTGGGGCGTGGCAGGTGCAGACCCGCGAGTACGCACCCGCGGTCCAAACGGGTGACTTCTTTAGTTTTGAGCTGCGCGCCAACCCTACGGTGAGGCATGGCCGAGATGGCAAGTCCAAGCGACATGATGTGGTGATGGAGGCTAAGAAAAAGTTGCTTGCCGAACGAGGTCTGAGCCGATGGGCCGACTGGGTCGATGACGGCAGTAAGCCTGAACTCAGCGAGCTGGTACAACAAAGCTGCGGCAATTGGTTGGCGCGCCGGGGCGAGTCTTTGGGCTTTGATTTTGACCCGGACAGTCTGATCGTTGCGGCTCATGAGCAGCATCAAGAGCGG
This sequence comes from Rubrivivax sp., assembly GCA_027484885.1. Classification (GTDB taxonomy): domain Bacteria; phylum Pseudomonadota; class Gammaproteobacteria; order Burkholderiales; family Burkholderiaceae_C; genus Paucibacter_A. The sequence continues at coordinate 14,009 of JAIXSD010000320.1, read as the reverse complement.
GCAGATCGTTCAATGCAATTCACGACGGTGGACTTCAATGGCGTTTTGCGTGTGACCGATGCTGAAGCGTTTCGCCATGCATTGCTGCGTGGCGTTGGAAGTGCGAAAGGTATGGGTTGCGGGCTATTGATGATCCGCAGACTTGGGTGAGGCGACACTCAAATCTCGGGCATGCTGCCTCCTCTCGAGCCTCTGCCAATCAAGGAGCGGGTCTCTGTAGTCTTCATCCAACGCGGTGAAATTGATGTCATCGACAGCGCGTTTGTTGTGGTGGACGCTACCGGTGTCCGTACGCAGATTCCAGTCGGGGGTGTCGCCTGCATCATGTTGGAGCCCGGCACGCGGTTGTCGCATCGCGCGGCAGCGTTAGCGTCACGCGTGGGTACCCTGCTTGTTTGGGTGGGCGAAGCAGGAGTTCGCCTGTATGCCGCGGGGCAACCGGGCGGCGCGCGTGCGGACCGATTGCTGTATCAAGCCAAGCTCGCGCTGGACGAATCGTTGCGTCTGAAAGTCGTGCGAAAAAAGGTACGCGCTGCGTTTTGGGGAAGAACCTCCGGCACGCCGTAGTGTGGAGCAGTTGCGTGGCATTGAGGGTGCCCGGGTGCGGCGTACTTACCAGTTGTTGGCACGCCAGTATGGTGTGGACTGGAAGGCGCGGGACTATGACGCTAAAGATTGGGAGTCTGCTGATATAGCAAACAGATGCTTGTCGGCGGCCACGTCTTGCTTGTATGGTGTTACTGAAGCTGCTGTACTTGCGGCGGGCTACGCGCCGGCCGTTGGGTTTATTCACACAGGCAAGCCCCTTTCGTTCGTCTACGACATCGCTGACGTTTACAAGTTTGAGACGGTAGTGCCTGTCGCATTCAAGATTGCCGGATCGAATCCAGTAGGCAATTGGGAACGATCCGTGCGCCTGGCGTGCCGGGACATGTTTCGGCAGACACGCCTGCTAGATCGCATCATTCCTGACATTGAAACCATATTGGGCGCAGCAGAGGTGCCACGGCCGGAGGCGCCGCTGGATGCTGTGGCGCCGGCTTTACCTAACCCCGAGGGCATCGGCGATGCTGGTCATCGTTCTTGAAAACGCACCACCGCGCTTGCGTGGACGTTTGGGCATTTGGTTAGTTGAAGTCAGGGCAGGCGTATACGTTGGAACCTACTCGCGCCGTGTGCGAGAGTATGTATGGGCGCAAGTTGAAGAGGGCCTTGAGGATGGAAATGCAGTGCTGGTCTGGCAGAGTAAAGCAGAGGCCGGCTACGAGTTCCTAACTCTCGGTAAGAACCGACGAATGCCCAGTGATTTCGATGGTGTTCAATTGGTTAAATTTCATCCTGACATGCCCGTCGACGATCTTTAACAATTTGTTTGAATTTTGAGTCTTTGAGTTGGTGGATTTCCGAGGTTGAAATTTCTTCAATAGAACCAACGAAATAGGGTTGGTGTGTTCCCCACGGGCGTGGGGATGAACCGAACCAATGAACCTCCAGGATCGACTGCAGGCTGTGTTCCCCACGGGCGTGGGGATGAACCGACCTGGCTGTGACTCGTTCGGTGCCTGTGCTTGTGTTCCCCACGGGCGTGGGGATGAACCGCCGTCGCGTGCTTCTGCGGAGACTGACATGAGGTGTTCCCCACGGGCGTGGGGATGAACCGAACCCATTTGCTGCAAGAGTAGTTGGAGCACCGTGTTCCCCACGGGCGTGGGGATGAACCGCGCCACACCGTGATGCAGATCAGCGTCTGGGCGTGTTCCCCACGGGCGTGGGGATGAACCGTGGATTGATGGCTTCAACGCCCTGATCCGCCCGTGTTCCCCACGGGCGTGGGGATGAACCGGATCAACCATGCCGCCCCGTCAGAACCGCACAGTGTTCCCCACGGGCGTGGGGATGAACCGACGCCCGAGGCCCTGGCCAACATCAACCTGCAGTGTTCCCCACGGGCGTGGGGATGAACCGAACTACTGGGAGGTGCCGTGCCCCGAGTGCGGGTGTTCCCCACGGGCGTGGGGATGAACCGACCTACAGCGCGGCGGTCAAGAAAGACACGTTGTGTTCCCCACGGGCGTGGGGATGAACCGTTTGGCAGCGACCCGGATTACCTGCAGCTCATGTGTTCCCCACGGGCGTGGGGATGAACCGATCATGGCCAGCCAAGTGCTGGCCGACGTTCCGTGTTCCCCACGGGCGTGGGGATGAACCGACCGCCGAGACGGACAACCGGATCACCGCGCAGTGTTCCCCACGGGCGTGGGGATGAACCGGCAACGGCGGCCAATTCGTACCAATCTCGACGGTGTTCCCCACGGGCGTGGGGATGAACCGAGATACGCCCAAATTCCGGCCCGTCGCTCGCTGTGTTCCCCACGGGCGTGGGGATGAACCGGCCCAGGGCGGCCGTGCAGGCGACTGCACTGAGTGTTCCCCACGGGCGTGGGGATGAACCGGTCAGCGACATCCCGCCAACGACCCTGCGGCTCGTGTTCCCCACGGGCGTGGGGATGAACCGAGACAAGAGCTGCCGAATGCTTGGCCTCTACGGTGTTCCCCACGGGCGTGGGGATGAACCGCGGTAGGTCTTGGTGGGGTCCAGGCTCAGGGTGTGTTCCCCACGGGCGTGGGGATGAACCGCGTGATGCCTTCATGAAAAACGGCCGGCTGATGTGTTCCCCACGGGCGTGGGGATGAACCGATCAGCTATCCCGAGTGGTGCCGCGTCACTGTGTGTTCCCCACGTGCGTGGGGATGAACCGACCAAATGAAAGCGGCACTTCAGCCGCAAGGAGTGTTCCCCACGGGCGTGGGGATGAACCGAACGAGGGCCTGGGCAGCCAGGTCGAGCAGTTGTGTTCCCCACGGGCGTGGGGATGAACCGAACGAGACCTTGCCTTCGCTGGCCTTCGGACTGTGTTCACCACGGGCGTGGGGATGAACCGATGCTGATCGACCGCGGCATTCTCTCGAAGCCGTGTTCCCCACGGGCGTGGGGATGAACCGCCACCGCCGCCCAGATCCGCATGGAGACGCGGTGTTCCCCACGTGCGTGGGGATGAACCGTCGATGGTGCACCGGAGCAAAAGGATGTTCTTGTGTTCCCCACGGGCGTGGGGATGAACCGGACTGAGCGCCGACCATGAGCAGCCACCTGATGTGTTCCCCACGGGCGTGGGGATGAACCGCCTACATCGCGCCGGCTGATGGACTATACGTTGTGTTCCCCACGGGCGTGGGGATGAACCGGCTGGACGCAGAATCTGGCCGAGCCGATCCGGGTGTTCCCCACGGGCGTGGGGATGAACCGATCTGCAGGCGCAGCGCGTCGCCTGTCTCGACCGTGTTCCCCACGGGCGTGGGGATGAACCGCGCTCTAGTTGCGCTTGCTCGACTGCGTTTCTGTGTTCCCCACGGGCGTGGGGATGAACCGACAGCCGCGATCTTGTTGAGCAAGGTCTGGCGGTGTTCCCCACGGGCGTGGGGATGAACCGGCGGCCACCTGGTAGGGCTCGAACTCGGCCGGGTGTTCCCCACGGGCGTGGGGATGAACCGCTTTGCAGCTGGCTGGTATTCTGCTAGTTCCAGTGTTCCAAAGGCTCCCTGCGACACCAGTCCGTGCGAGTCATCCTTCAGCAGGGCTGAAAGGGCCCTAGAAGGCACGATCTCCTGGGCGACATGACAAGGGCGCACCTCGGTCATCCGGCGCGCCCAGGTGGGGCCCAGTACCCCTAGAAAAAAGGGACGGGAGGTGAGGGCCATGCTTGTGTCGTGGGAGTTGAAGTTTGCTCAGTTCTTATAGGCGGATCGGAAACTCGGTGTCTCATGAGCCTGACTGGTTCGGCTGTCCGGCCAAGCGAGGTTCCAACTCTGCCCGATGTGCGGTTGGCGCGTCAGCGTCGCGCACATTCCCACGCCTTGGAAGGCAGTCGGCGGCCAGTGCGCGACCGGGCACGATTTGTTGCAGGTTCTTTCTGGGGGGGCGTCAGCCGTCGGAAATTGGAATCAGCATAAAAAGTGTCTTCGATGACGGTCAAGGCCCGCGGCGAGCTGCACAGAGTATTGCTGGTCAGATTTCGGCCATTCCCCCAAAAGAGGGCCCACCCCGGTGGGATAGTTGCGCAGCAAGCGCTGACGGATGCTAGCGCCATCGTTGTAGGAGAGCCCCATGCATTCCGCCCATCAACCTGCCGGCCATACGTTCACCGCTACCTTGCTGAAAATCGTGCGTCAGACCGAAGTGCTGCTTGAGCGACGCGTTGAGGCGACCGAGCGCGCGGACGCGCTTCATAGTCTTGAGGTGACAGAGTCCACTTGGGGTGCGTGGGAGCAGGCGTTGCAGGAATGGAAGCCGCCGCAGGCAGAATAAGCGAGCCGCCCGCGCTTAGGCTTTGTCGACCAGCCGCTTTCGCTCACTTCGCTATGGTCGTAGCCATGGAGGCTCCATCATTCTTGGCACCCTCGACTCTGTGAAGCTGGAAGCTAAAGGTGCCTGGGAATCATTGGACTGAGTGCAAACGAATTGAGGAGACGGTCAGCGTTTAGTCGTCAGTCGGAGCAAGATGTTCTAAGCGTAAGTACGTCCAATTTCAGCAATAGGCTGGTTGCAGGCATTCAGATTCGGCAGCCGGATGGCAGCTTCATCCAACAGCTGAGATTCAACGTATCGACCAGCGGCTGGCGTGACTACCTTGGCTAGATCTGGTTTCTGTCTTCCTGCATTCCTATGCCCAGAGCGTCACTGAAGAGGCGAGTGAAGTCCAGCCTGTCATCCGCTACACCGAGGTGGATTGCCAAATCTCTAGCAGCTCCCCCCGGCGCGAATAGCGGCAACACAACCGCCCCGGGATGCAGCGAGGTGAACAGGTCATACTCATCGATAACGCCTTCCATGCCGCCGATAAAGACGGCAGCATGAAATGGCCCAGACAGCATCTCTCGCCTCATCCTGGCCAAGCTCTTGTCACGATCCCCATCGACTGCATCGACCACGGTGAGGTTGGTGAAGTTGTCGTTCTCTTCGGGAAATTCGGCCGAAAAAAACCTACTCTGGAACAGCGCGACGGCCTTGGCATATTCCAGCCCCAGGTCAGCACAAACCGCCCAAATCATGGGCGTTATCGCGGGATGACCACCCCAGACAATCTGCCGCCGCCCAAGCACCACCGTCAGCAGTTCCCGCACGGCGAACTGGATCAAGAATGGATCGGCCGATTCATGAAAATTACCGCGCCCTACGCGCGGAACGCTGGCAGACAGAAAAATTCGCGAGTTCATGTGGCATCCCAACCTGCAAGATCCCATGCAGCATCACTCTGCCGGATCCAGCGGGATCCGCCAACACGTCGCGCGAGCCAGTCTAGGTGGTCCTGCCAGCGCTTCATCATGCCGTAGTGGTTGTAGACCACTGCGCAGTTCTCGTGGCCGGCTCTGGCCAGCGTTTCTTGCATGGTCACCGCAGTGGGAACGCCAAGAGTGGGCTGAACCGAAATCTGGCGACCATTGCGTAGCGTCACCTGCATCATTCGACCTGGTCCGACAGCGTCCAAACGACCTTCGATCTGATCAATGGCACCACGGACGCTCTCCATCAAACTCATCATGCGCACTGCATGGCTGAGGCTGCGGACGGCTTCGAGTTGATGGCATACGCGCTGCACCGCGGCATCAATCAACTGCCCGTCGGAGTGCAAGTCGTCGGCCAACAGCTCCACCCGACTTGCCGTACTGGCAGCGGCGGATGGCGTTGCGTCAGGCCATTGCACCCGAAGAACGCCTATGCCTTTCGCAAGCGCGCGGCCGTATTCGGCATCAGTCCACCGGCTGACGAAATACCCTGGCGATTCCAGCATCAAAAGCACATCGACGTCTGACAACTGATGCCACAACTGCTCCTGGAAGTCCACGCCGGCCCCGATGCTGTGCGTATCGAGGAACACGTCGAATTGCCGGGCGGAAAGCTCAGCGAATAGCTGGACTGCCGCCGCTGTTGTCTCTGCGCGCCGATAGCTGAGGAAGATGCGCCGCTGCCGAGGCAGCAGTCCAACGCACTCGAGCAGGGCCGAGAAGACCCGCTCCATCGGAGCTTGATCCAGGAACAAGCAATTGATTGCGCGAAGACTGGGGGGAACTTCGGTAGCTACGGAACCTGGCGTACTGGCAACAGGCAAGACCGGGATGGCCTGCTGATCGACTGCAGCAGCAATGTCGAAGTCGGCCCCATTTGGCCCGCCGATGTACAACACCGCGGCACAAGACCGACGGTTGGGGCGGAAGACCAGGGGAGAGACGTGCAACTCAATAGCATCTGCGCCCAGGCCAAGCTGCAGTTGCAGCTGTTCCGTGAGACGCTGAAGCTCCCCCGTCTGCTCCGGAGTTGGGTGTCCGAGGAGCGCCAGTTCATACAAAGCCATTTTTGCTTGCTCTTGTTGGTCAAAGAAGTGGGCCTCAGCGCGCCGGATTTTCCTCGTTGCCGGTCATCGGTGTCAGTCGTCGCCCCAGCGGTCCGTCAACGCTGGATAGGGTCCGAGCCAGTAAGCCACGCATCAAAAATGATGTAGCAGGTAGGAGATGTATGAATCCAGAGTTTGTCACCCGGAACGTTTGCAGCTTGATCTTTGACCACATACGGGTAGATGGCCAGGTACTCCTGCCCGGCAAAGGTCGAAGTTGCGTACTGGGCCACGGGAAGGATCGCCGCGCGGCGGTTGTGCCCGTCCTTGAACCCCAGCTCCCAAGGCATCCATTTCGATGCACTGCTATTGGCCGTGGTCGCGAAGAAAAGGCTCTTGCAACTCAACATGCGCTGGCGAAGCACGGTCGCAGTTTCCTTGTTCACAGTTTCGCGACTCAACTGCCGATCGTGAATCCAGTCGACGTAAACCTTGTAGCCCATATCCTCCAGCGACAGCCAAATCCCGAGGATCAGTTTTTGGTCACTGAAGCTGTGTGACAAGAAAACGTCGAATTCCTTGACGGAAGCAGAGCTCAGGACCTTTTCCGTAAGGATATTGCCTGCCGATTTTTGCACGGGCGTTCCTCGATCAGCCCGTGCGCGAAGATCCGATTCTGTAAAAAGTGCCATTACTCAACCCAACTCGCAAAGTTATCAAACCCCTTGTCCGCGACCCAGTCATACGTCGGCAGCCATGTGGTGAGGGGGAGGTTCCTGCCACGCTTTTCGATGGATTGTTGGCCGATGCTGAACTTGCCGAGATCTTCGTAATAGCACCACTTTTTCTGATTCAGATCCCAGACGGTCGGCGTGCCCATGCGGCCGTCGTCGCTAATCTGGAGGCCGAGAAAGTCGAAGGGATTGGGGCCTTGCGCGCGCACCGAACTATTCCGATCACGAATACCGTTGATGTGAACCCCGAGCACCTTGTTGCCCCGCTCAATGCTCTTCATGATTTCGTACTGAACCCAGCGCCTGGCATAGGTTCCCGAGCCAATTAGAACGACAGTGGCCGACGTATTCTCCAGGCCGCCATTTATCAACCGCTTGAGCGCGATGTCGCCTTGCTTCTTGGCCGTTTCCCATATCGACGCGTCGAAAAAACCGCCGTTGTCCTCCTTTGTGACATTGTGGTTGCGCACCACGTTTGCACGGAAGTCGATCACATCTTGGTAGTGAAAACTAAAAAAGCACCGTCGAGCCACTACGTCCTCCTTGATCTACTGGCTTCTTTGAAATCCTTGTGGACTTGCACTTGCGCTTGCCAAGTCCAGCGCAACGTGTTCGTCTCAGCTCAATTGCTTCTTGAGATTTGCCCAGTTCCAGGCATATAGGCGCCCGGCGTTTGGCACTTGCGTGTATTTACGGCCCTTGTAGCCGATGATTTGGACGATTCTGACCCCGGCCTTTCGAGCCATGGCGACCTCCTTGAGGACGCCATGAGCTTTGTGAGTCTTCGCGCCAACCATCACTAGCACGATGTCAGATCGGCATATCGCAGCGTTGGCTTTGCGCTCCCAGTCGTTTTCGGGTGCCGCTTCTCTTAGCGAGTGATCTATGACCTCGAATGGCGAGTCAGCCAACTTCGCCTGACCAAGGACAAAGTGCTTCAGCGCAAGATCGTTGTCGAAATCGAAGCTGACGAATACGCGTGGCTTCTTCTTTGCAGTGCCTGCCATCAGCGACCGGACGGCGCGCCCAGCAAGCCCGCCAACGAATGCGCCGCCCAAGCCGGGTATGAAAGCATGGCCAACGGCGGCGCCCACGCCCACGGCGATGGCCTCGCTGCCGGAAATGCGCCCCCGATGGGTTGCACAATGATCGCCACCGGGCAACGGCCGATTTAGACATCGACGGCCGGATGTTGTGTGCGCTGCACAGCGTTGCATGTGTTCCTCCCCGATGCACCATTGACGTCGGAATTTTTCTCAAATGTAGCGCAGGGGCCATCGCACTTAGGCTCGGGATGAGTCCGCTTGCATGACGTCGGTTCGCTTTTTTGCTGGGTCGACTCATTGTCCAGCGAGCGACCGGAAGATGATCAGTGGGCTGCTGTCGATTGCGTAAACACTGACCTTGGTCCGGTGAATTTGCTCGAACTGTAGACTTCAACGGGCACTCCCACCAAACTTGGCCGAGTCAATCCTGGCCGGAGAAATCTCTATGAAAGACCCAACAGTTCGCATTACAACCAGAATTCGCGTTAGGTCCGACTTGCTCTCTCAGGCCCGTCTGATCGGTGTTGACTTGTCCCGGGCGGCGGAGCAGGGGATCGCTGACGCTGTGTCGCGGCGCACGACTGAGATTTGGCTCGCACAGAACCGGGGCGCACTTCAAAGCTCGAATGCCTTCGTGGAGGCCCATGGTGTGCCTCTTGCGGAGTACAGGAAATTTTGATGGCGTGCCTGCAGGCAAACTGGGGCGCCATTTAGTCGTGGTGAACCCGAGCCAACCAGAGTGAAGCTGAGCTGCGGTATTTGAATTGCGGCGTGCGTTCGCGCCGCAATGCACGCCAGTCCAACCTCGCTCGTGCTTCAGACAGCACGCGGGCCCTTTTGGCACCATGCCTTTTCCGCTGCTCAATCTGCCCGGGCTTCGGATCGACGTGTTGCTGCTGACGCGGTGGAGTTTTCCGACTCAAACTACGAATCAGGCAACCGTGACTGAAAAACCCGTCTCAAAACACGAATCAACGCATCCTTTGCTGAGTCCTTTTGTCGCGTGAATGCGTTAGATGAGGTGCAAAGCATTCAAATATCGCGTTTTTACTTCACATCAGCACCCCTGAGCGATTCTTTATTCGTGGTTTGAGACGGAATCGGTGTCTTCGCCTCTCCAGTATTCGTGGTTTGAAGCGTGGCTGGATGGGTGTGCTGGGCCGCGCCCAGATGCTGGGCGGTAGTCAAACCCATTTGGACGCTGGTCAACTCAGGATCTGAAAAGTTGAAAAATTGTCCCCCGCATCGCGCGTGTCTATGCTGATTTTTCCAGCGCTTTTCGGGTAGCCAACGGTCGGGCGCAATTGGAGAGGTCAGCCGCCCAGGCTGATGAAGGACGTAGATGGAAGCAGACACACGTCCCCGGGAGGAGCGCCTGAAGAGGGTGCGGCAAGCCGGGTCTGCGTCGTGAAGCGAGTCGCCGAGCTCTCAGAGCTCACTCCAGGACTACTGCCGCAACTGAGGGAAGGTTCCATATACGGAAATGTCCGGTGTGGGCAAGGTAGCCTGAACCCAACGTCGTCGTCGGGTAAGGGGCACTATGCCTTCCCATACCGGAAGCCCTCAACACATCTCCAGGTTCTAGGGGCGTCGCCCACCTTCAGTCAGGCCCCCCTGATCGCTCACCCAGCTTGCGTTCAAAGGGCGGGGAGGGGATGCAAAGGAGTCCTGGGGCTTGCTTGCTCTCTTCCAATTCGGCAGCCTGGACGACGACTCTATCCAGGCCCCTGGGGCGTAGTGCGGCCCTGGATTTTTTAGCCTCAATCAGCTGGCCGATGCTTGCGGTGGCTCACGTGGTGAGCTACTCGTGCGTGACGATTGCTTCCATGAAAGCAGTTGAATATTGGCTCTGGATGATGAAAGACTGTCGCGGCGCGGTTCGCCAGTCACCCTGTCGCTTTACCGTGACAGACGCCCTGCAACGCGACCCAGACGCTGTGCGAATTCCAGGTAGCTGCATCGTGCGGAACCTCCCGGTCACGCCCGAGGAGTTCGACGCTCAGTGCACGAGCGCCTTTTTGCGGAAGAGCAGTGGCTTTCACAGATCCGGATAGGCCGACGCCCCGGCCTTGGATCACTCCGGGCATCTCCCGCCCAGCCTGTTCTGGTGCGTGAGGGGGGCGATCAAGCCTGAGCTGAGTTAACCAGAGCTAGCCCAATTTAGCTTGAGCTAACTTAGGCTAACCTGGGATAACTCAGGCTGGCCTATATCGGACCAACACGGTGCGGAATAGCACGGCCTGGAGCAGCGCAGAGCGAGGTGCGTCAACATGACTGGAACGTTGGTTCCTTGCGAATTGCTGTTCCAGGACCACGTCTCACTTGCGCCCTGAAACTGTTGAAAGGGCATCAAGAAATTGATGCTTCGTTGAACAGTTTCCCTCTGTGCAAACTCCCCATGTTGTCGAGCGTTTGGGCTTCTCCGGTGGCTCTGGGTGTTCAAAACTGTTGGTAAACCCAGGGGGTAAAACGTCATTTGGTTGCTGACGCTCCGGTGCGAGCGTGCGATCGACGGCCACTGGTCAGCCCTGATGAAACCGATGTGGACCTGGGAGTTTTTGACTCGTTGAATGGGGCTGATTTGGCGGCTGTTCGTGCGATGGGCACTGAGCGAAGCGGGAGAACTTATAGCCAGTCTGGGCGACGTAACGTGATGAAGCCGGTCATGTGAACAGTGGATGCAGCAAGGGAATGATGCGGTAGGCACGAGGTCCCGGTGAACCCAAACCTGTAAGTTGGCGGCAAAAGGCCCAGAGGGGTAGTTGCTTCACGACAAGGAAATCTGCCGTCGAACTGCCAGTTCTTACTGACTAGCCGCTGCCGGGCGTTCGTGCTCGGGTGCAGTTGATGCGCTATCCGCTGAGTAGCCCGGTCAGAGTGGCGTTTATCCCCCATATTGGAAAGTGTCAAGTTGCTCGTGTCGTCTAGGGATGTATCGCCAGCATTCGGCATGTGACCATTCGAACTACTCTTGGTACCAGATCACATGCCATGGCTTCTATTCGCCGCCGAAAGGTGCTTGAAAATTATCTCGACCCTACGGGGTTCTTCCCGCTCCGGAAGGACGGGAGGCGCAACGAGCAGTTCCAGCCTGAGGTGGGTAAGATCTACCAGAAGTTGCGCGAGGACGTGATTTACAGCTTGCTGGAGCGCGCCGACAAGATGCACCTAACGTCGGTCTCCCGTAATGTCATCTCAGCGCGCGCTTTGCTTGAGCGCATGAGTGGAGAGGGGTGGACCTGTACCGCCAGTGCGCACGAAGGCGGCAAAGGCGATGGTGTGCGCCGGCCCGATCCGTACCTGCATTTCAACGTGAATTTTAAGTTTGCGCCCTGTGCATACCACGTCCGATGTCGCGAGCTCGACAAGGGCGGGTTGCTCGTCTTTCAGGTAACTTACTAGGGGTTCTTCGCGCTTTCGTGGCCGACGAGAGTCAGATTGCGGATACACAAAGTTTGCACCAACGTGCCTTTTGCGAATGCGGCGCACTTTGGTCTGCTCTGGTCAGGGCTGGGCTGGGCTTCAATCGCCCTAGTAAGCCGACTGGCTTTTAGTCCTCCCCAGCTCCGCGCCCGCGGTTCTTCCTGTTGAGCGCGTCACTCACCGCCTTTAGTCCAGCTTCGCAGTCGAATGCAGCGATGTGCGGCAGCGGGAAATCAATGCGTTTAACGGTCGCGATGAGGTCTTCAGGCAACTGGTCTTTCAGGTAGTGCTTGCTCAGAACGCTGGTGTCACGGGCGTGCCCGCTGATGACGGAGATTTCCTGGGGCGTCAGCTTGAGCTTGGATGCGCAGTAGGTGACCAATGTGCCCCGGAATGAGTGGAAAACCTTGGTGTTGTCACGCGGAAATCCGAGCCCATTTAGGTAGCCGCTGAACCACTTGGTCGCAGCCTTTCCGTACCCCTTGACTTGGTCGAATCGCAGTTCTGGGAACAGTCTTTCGAACCCGCTGCGCGTGAGGGCGTTCTTCCAATCCAAGAAGCCCAGCGAGATCAGTTTGGGATGAATGGGCACACGCCGCTTCGAGTTGGGGTTCTTCCGTCGCTTCTTCCCGCCGTCATCATCGAGCACGGCCAGGTCCAAGAACCAGACTCCGTCGGGCGTGCAGCGAATGTCGCTGAGGTGCAGTTGGGCCAGCTCGTTGATCCGGGCACCGGTGAAAAGGCCCAACAATGGCAACCAGTAGTAGTGCGGGCAATACTCCCGGTAGGTGCCGGCCCTGGTCAGGACACCTCGCCCAGTTTGGAACCATTCGCCCGCGGAAAAGATGCGCTGCAGATCCTCCGCTGAAAAGTTCTCCCGGGCGTCCTGTGCGCGCTCTTTCATCCGCTGCAGCTTTGATCTGGCTTCACTTTCTCCGACGAGCGTCGCACACGGGTCAGTGTCGATCCACTGCTTCAACTTCAGCCACTCAAACATGCTAGCGATCCAGGTGAGGCGCTTGGTCTGTTCCGCGGGCGAGATGCGAGGCCAGTCGGTGTTCCGAACAGCTTGGATTGATTCGGTGATCGACGTGCTCTTGAACTGGAGGCGGACTTTGTTTTCGTTTGCAGGCACGCTGGGTAGCTTTTCGTCGCGAAAGCGGTCCATGGAGTCGGGCGTCACCTCGTGCAGCCAGGGGTCACACTCCAGCTCCACAAAAAGCTCCAATGCGCCCAGGATTCGCCTTGCTTGGTCTTCGCTGCACTGAAGTTGTCGTACTCGCATGTAGGCTTTCACTGCATCAGACGCCCGGCGCTGGGGCTGGGTGTTTGCCTTTTGCGACGGCGCCGCTGCGCGCGCAGCTTTTGCAAGCTCAAGTTGCTGAGGGGTCACGGTCGCGGCAAGTCTGCCGCGAAGGCGCTCGACTTCCATAGCAAGCAGTTCAAAGTGCTCTTGTTTGAGGTCGACGGCTGATTCAGGAGCGAAGCACAAAGAAGGCTTGCCCGGTACATCGAACAGCACCGAGGGCGCATGTGCCCCAGCCATTGCCAGACGCGCGAAGGTCGCTGCGCCTCGAACGCCCAGGGGTTCATAGGCGATCCTGTGCGGTGCGGTTGACGGCATCTGAGCTGCGGTCGGCACGATGATCTCCGTTTCCCCGGGCCCGCGGAGTTCCTCCAATTCTGCTTTGGGCAGCATGAAGCCCGCTATGCCTTTGGGATGGCGATAGAAGAGGGCAAGCTGGCCGCCCTCGACGGCACGGAGGAGGTTGGTGACGTCGATGCCGCTGACCCTTGAAGCGTCAGCCAGGGCGATGTATCCCGCAGTGGTCAGGGCCGGGTGGCCGGCGACCAGTCGTTCGAGTTCCATGGTTTGGGTGAGTAGTCCGTTCAGGTCTGCGAGATGCCGCCGCCATCCAGCCAGTAGGGTGCTGGCGACCAGCTTTGCCGTCGCCCGTTCGTGGCAGCGCGTACTCGCGACAAATTCAGTTTTGCCCAGCTTCGATCGAAGATCGCGTGGGATGGCGAGCCTGGCGTACCAGATGCTGCCTCGTCGAAACAAACCGTCCATGGATCACTCCGCTTTGTAGCAGGGTGACGTATCAGGAGGGTGATTTGAGGAAAATCTGCAGCAGATCAAGCACTTGCAGAGATGTGGAGCGGGCGAAGGGAATCGAACCCTCGTCTTAAGCTTGGGAAGCTTCAGCTCTGCCATTGAGCTACGCCCGCGGTGCGTTCTTGAGATTGCGATGAAAGTATAGCGAGCCCTTGGCTCGCATCCCGTGGGCGTCCTTGCCTTAGCTCACTTCCGGTGCAGTTTCGCCCAGTGCCTGAGCCAGGCCTTGTGCCTCGGGCCCGAAGGCGTAGGCATCCATGCCCAGGCTGCCGTAGGTCAGGGCGCTGTGGATGCGCTGCGG
>JAIXSD010000452.1 GCA_027484885.1 Rubrivivax sp. | reverse complement strand
GGCTTTTCGGCCGTGACACTGGAGGCCATCGGCAAGGGCGCGGCCGCCACCAAGTACAACCTGATGGCCTCGCTGTCCAACACCCCGATCGGCTGGACCACGGCCTTGTACGGCTGGGTGTTCGCGCAGTTCGGCGGCCGCCTGACCTTGCTGGCCGAGCTGGCGCTGACGATTCCGGCTGCGCTGCTGTTCGTCTGGGTGTTTCGCAGGAGCCGGGCCCGCGCTGCAGCCATGCTCTGAGCTGCGTGCGTGCTTCGCGCAGCAAGGCCGAAAGCCGCGCTGCCAGGGGCAGAGCGGCTCGGTCTCAAGTCGAGGATGACGCGAGTGCGCTGGTGCGTCAGAGCGTCATCTTCAAGGTGTAGGCCCCGGTCGTGCCCGCACTGCGCATCACGCGCAGCACCAAGGTGACGGCACTGCTGCCGGGGTTGCTGATCTTGAGCTGCTGGCTGGCGCCGACGATGCCGTTGGACAGCAGCACGGTCTGACCCGTGCTCATGTAGACACCGACGCCGAAGCCCGAGGCCGCGCTGCTGGCGCTCAGCACGGCGGTGACCGTCTTGCCGGCCGGCAGGGTGAACTTGAAGTAGTCGTTGTCGCTCGTGCTGCTGATGCTGCCGGCCACCTGGGCGGGCAGGCTGGCAACAGCCTGGGCCGTGGCGATGCTCTCGTTGGGTTCCTTGTCGCTGAGCTTGAGCAGGGCCGGGATGGGCGAGGGGGCCGGTGCCGGTGTCGGCGCAGGCGTGGGTGCGGGCACCGGGGCTGGCTTGGGCGCCGGTGTCGGGGCCGGGGCGGGCGCCGGCGCTGGGGTTGGCGCGGGTGCAGGCGCCGGCGCGCTGGTCTTGGCGGCCACGGCGGCCAGCACCGCGGCATTGGCATCGACCAGGCCACTGCCGCAGCCGCTGCAGGCGGCCGGGAAGGCGCGAGCGCTGCTCTTGAGCAGGGTGGCCACCTGGTCCGGTGTCAGCTTGGGGTTGGCCGCCAGCATCAGGGCGGCGACACCGCTGACCACCGGCGTGGCCATGGAGGTGCCCATCATCGAGCCGTAGTTGTCGGCGCCGGGCGTGGTGGTGCCGGCGTTCCAGGTAGAGAGGATGCCGAAGCTGCCGTCACCGCCTGGGGCGGCCAGGGTCACCTTGCTGCCGAAGTTGGAGTAGCTGGCGCGGCCACCGGTCTTGCCGGTGGCGGCTACCACGATCACGCCGCTGCAGTTGGCGGGCGAGCTGCCTGCGGCGTCGACCTTGCTGTTGCCGGCCGCCACCACGACCACGGCGCCCTTGCTGCGCGCAGTGTTGATGGCGTTCTGGGTGGTGGTGCTGCAGACGCCGTTGCCACCCAGGGACAGGTTCAGCACCTTGGCCGGGTTGGGGTTGAGCGGCAGGCCGCTGACGCTGCCGCCCACGGCCCAGACGATGGCGTCGGCGATGTCCGAGTCGTAGCCGCCGCAGCGGCCCAGCACGCGCAGGGGCAGCACCTTGGCGGCATAGGCCACGCCGGCCACGCCCGCACCGTTGCCACCGCTGGCGGCGGCGATGCCGGCCACATGGGTGCCGTGCCAGGAGCTGTTGTTGGCTCGTGAGCCGCTGGCGCATTGGTTGTTGAGCGTGAAGTCGCCGGGGTCGCTGGCATCGGCGTCGCGGGCATTGCCGTCGCCGGCGAAGCTGGCGCTGCTGATGAAGTCATAGCCGGGCAGCAGGCGGGCGCTCAGGTCGGCATGGGGGCGCACGCCGGTGTCCAGCACGGCCACGGTCACACCGGCACCGGTGCTGCGGTCCCAGGCGGCCGGGGCACGGATGCCGGCCACGTTGTCGTTGAGGCTCCATTGCTGGGCCAGCAGGGCATCGTTGGGCACCAGGGTCGGGTGGTGCAGGCGGTCGGGCTCGACGTACTCGATGGCGGCATCGCCCATGCGCAAATTGGCGGCCATGGCGCCGGCATCAGCCAGGCTCAGGCGACGGTCGAGGTGGAAGACCTGGGCGCCGTTGGCCATGCGGCGCAGGTGCTTCAAGCGCACGCCCTGGCGGTTGGCGGCCACCTGCATGGCGGCTTCGCTGCGAGCATTGGGGCTGCCGTCGGCATTGCTGCTGACCGCGCCGCTGCGGTATTTGACGATCAGGCGGTCGGTGTGCGGGCTGGGCTCGAAACGCGCCATCGTGGGCGTGAGATCGTCGAGCTGCAGGGGCGGGCGGGCTTGGGCCGGGAAGCTGGCCGAGCTGGCCCAGGTGGCCAGGGTGAGTGCGGCGGCGAGCTGGGTGGCGCGCAGGGGGAATTTGGCCAGGTACTGCATCAGGGATCTGCCTCGTGAGGATCGAGGCCAGGCGCCGCCATCTCTAGGCGCTCACCTGGCAGCCCCGCTACCGTGGCGCGCTGTCAGGCAGTGCGCTGTAGGCCGGAGGCTTTGCGTCCCTTGCTTTCACAAGGTTTGCGGGTGCCCGGACGATAGGGCCGGGGTCAGCGGCAGTCCAGGGGCGCAGAGCGCACATCGGCCAATTGTGAGAATTTGTATGCAAGCGGCGCACAAAAGAAAACGGGCCCTGTGCAGGGCCCGCTTGCGGCGCGATTTTTCTGTTACATGCCGGCGTAGTTGGGCCCGCCGCCGCCCTCGGGCGTGACCCAGACGATGTTCTGGCTCGGGTCCTTGATGTCACAGGTCTTGCAGTGCACGCAGTTCTGGGCATTGATCTGCAGGCGGTCTTCGCCGGCATCGCTCTTGACGAACTCGTACACGCCGGCCGGGCAGTAGCGGCTCTCGGGGCCGGCGAACTTGGCCAGGTTCAGTGACACCGGCACCGAGGCGTCTTTCAGCGTCAGGTGGGCAGGCTGGTTTTCTTCGTGGTTGGTGTTGGACACGAAGACCGAGGACAGGCGGTCAAAAGTCAGCTTGCCGTCCGGCTTGGGGTAGTCGATCTTGGCGCACTCGGCCGCGGGCTTCAGGTAGAGGTGATCGGGCAGGGGGCGGTGGATGGTCCACGGCGGGCTCTTCATGCCCAGCTTGGGCAGCAGCCATTGCTCGATGCCAGTCATCAGCGTGCCGACGGTGTTGCCCTTTTTGAACCACTGCTTGAAGTTGCGCGACTGGTTCAGCTCTTCATGCAGCCAGCTTTGCTCAAAGGCGGCGGGGTAGGCGCTCAGCTCGTCGTGCTGGCGGCCGGCGGCCAGGGCTTCGAAAGCGGCTTCGGCCGCCAACATGCCGGTCTTGATGGCCGCGTGGCTGCCCTTGATGCGCGCCGCGTTCAGGTAGCCGGCATCGCAGCCGACCAGGGCGCCGCCGGGGAACACGGTCTTGGGCAGGCTCAAGAGGCCGCCGGCCGTGATGGCGCGGGCGCCGTAGCCCAGGCGCTTGCCACCCTCGATGTGCTTGCGGATGCTGGGGTGGGTCTTCCAGCGCTGCATTTCTTCAAAGGGCGAGAGCCAGGGGTTTTTGTAGTCCAGGCCGACCACATAGCCCAGGGTGACCTTGTTGCCTTCCAGGTGGTAGAGGAAGCCGCCACCGTAGGTGTCGCCGTCCATGGGCCAGCCGGCGGTGTGCACCACCAGGCCCGGCTGCGCTTGGGCGGCCGGCACTTCCCAGAGTTCCTTGATGCCGATGGCGTAGCTTTGCGGGTCTTTGCCAGCGTCGAGTTGGAACTTGGCGATCAGCTGCTTGCCCAGATGGCCGCGGGCGCCTTCGGCGAAGATGGTGTACTTGCCCAGCAGTTCCATGCCGAGCTGGAAGTTCTCGGTCGGCTCGCCGTCCTTGCCCACGCCCATATTGCCGGTGGCGACGCCACGCACGCTGCCGTCTTCAGAGTAGACCACTTCGGCGGCGGTGAAGCCAGGGAAGATCTCCACGCCCAGGCCCTCGGCCTGTTCGCCCAGCCACTTGGTGACGGCGCCGAGCGAGATCACATAGTTGCCATCGTTGTGGAAGCAGCCGGGGATCAGCCACTGCGGCGTGCTGGTGGCGCCGGTTTCATTGAGGAACAGCACCTCGTCGGCCTGCACCGGCTGGTTCAGCGGCGCGCCGAGTTCCTTCCAGTTGGGCAGCAGCTCGGTCAGCGCGCGTGGGTCCATGACCGCGCCCGAGAGGATGTGGGCGCCCGGCTCCGAACCTTTTTCCAGCACCACGACCGAGAGCTCCTGGTTCTTGGCCGCCGCCAGCTGCTTGAGCCGGATCGCAGTGGCCAGGCCGCCGGGGCCGCCGCCCACGATGACCACGTCGTACTCCATCGATTCACGCGGTCCGTACTGGCTCAGAAGTTCTTGGTTTGTCGTCATGGTGTTCTTGTCCTGGCTGAAGCTGTAGAGCTGGCTTGTCTGCGCGGCATTCTATAAGGGGCTTTGATAAAACGAACGGTCGTGCTTTTCTTGCCGCTAGGTGCAAGGCTCTAGCGCCTTGTCGCATGTCAATCAGACCTGGTCCGGGCGCTCTGTTTTCCTCGTGGGCCCCGGGGTCGCGTGCTACGCTTCCTCCGCAGTTTTCCCAGAGGATGACCATGAGTTACAGCATTGATTTGTCGGGCCGCGTGGCCCTGGTGACCGGCGCATCGAGCGGCCTGGGCGCCCAGTTCGCCCGTACCCTGGCCCAGGCCGGCGCCTGTGTGGTCTTGGCCGGCCGCCGCACCGAGCGGCTCAAGACCTTGCGCAGCGAGATTGAGGGCGCCGGCGGCGACGCCCATGTGGTGACCCTGGATGTCACCGATCTGGATAGCATCAAGTCGGCCGTGGCCCATGCCGAGACGGAAGTGGGCACGCTGGACATCCTGATCAACAACTCCGGCGTCAGCACCACCCAGCGCCTGACCGAGGTCTCGCCCGACGACTACGACTTCGTCATGGACACCAATGTCCGCGGCGCTTTCTTCGTGGCGCAAGAGGTGGGCAAGCGCATGCTGGCCCGCGCCCAGGGCTCGGCCCCCGGCACCTTCATCGGCGGCCGCATCGTCAATATCGCGTCCATGGCCGGCCTGCGCGTGCTGAGCCAGATTGGTGTCTATTCCATGAGTAAGGCGGCGGTCATCCACATGACCCGCGCCATGGCGCTGGAGTGGGGCAAGTACGGCATCAATGTCAACGCCATCTGCCCTGGCTATATCGACACCGAGATCAACCACCACCACTGGGGCACCGAGCAGGGCAAGAAGCTGGTGGAGCTGCTGCCGCGCAAGCGCGTGGGCCAGCCGCAGGACCTGGACACTTCTCTGCTCATGCTCTGCGCCAACGAGAGCCACTTCATCAACGGGGCCATCATCCAGGCCGACGACGGTTTCGGGGTCTGAACATCCATGTCTTTGCGAACCCTGAGCGCCCTGGAGGCGCGTGTGCTGGCGGTGCTGGTGGAGAAGGAATC
>JAIXSD010000683.1 GCA_027484885.1 Rubrivivax sp. | reverse complement strand
TGGCTCTTTGCGCCTGGGCCTGCAGCGCCAGCGGCGCCCTGGCGCTGGACGGCAGCGGCTTGCAGCTGGAAAAAAGCCCCTGGCAAGCGCGGCTGCAGCTGAGCAGCCTGGAAGGCCAGGGCAGTCGCCTGCTGAGCGCCAATCTGCTGGGTGACTACTACCTCACCGGCTCGGGCCTCGGCGGCTTCAGCGGTGGCCTGCGCGCCACCGGCGGCATGCTGATGGGCGCGCCGAGCGCCTCGCTGAGCAGCGCCGGCCTGGCGCTCAACCGCGATTTCCGCCAGCGTCTGGCCGTCGGCCAGCGCAGCCTCAGCATGATGCTGCCTGAGACCGGCATGGGCGATGCCGGCACCTCGCTGTCCTACCTGGGCATCGGCTACAGCGGCCAGTCCTTGCGCGGCGGCTGGGGCTTCAGCGCCGATCTGGGCCTGGTCAGCACCCTGTCGCTGGGAGGCTTGCGTTTGGGGGCCAGCCGCAACAGCGGCGCCGAAGACCTGCTGCGCGATTTGCGCCTCAAACCCGTGCTGCAATTCGGGCTGTCTTACAGCTATTGAACGCGGGCCTGGCGCCTCGCCGATAATTGCCCCAGTTTTTCACTTTGGGGCAAGAAGACAATGAACGACGTTCAACAGCGCATCGACGATCTGGTCAAGAACAACCGCGTGGTGCTGTTCATGAAGGGCACGGCCCAGTTCCCCATGTGCGGCTTCTCCGGCCGCGCCATCCAGATCCTCAAGGCCAGCGGCGCCAGCGATCTGAAGACCTTCAATGTGCTGGAAGACGAAGCCGTGCGCCAGGGCATCAAGGAATACGCCAACTGGCCCACCATCCCCCAGCTCTACATCAAGGGCGAGTTCGTCGGCGGCTCGGACATCATGATGGAGATGTACGAAGCCGGCGAGCTGCAAGCCCTGCTGGCTGCTGAGTAAGCACGCGCCCCGCTTCTGCGCCTGCCCTTCCTCTCATGACACAACGACTGGTCGTCGGCATCACCGGCGCCACCGGCGCTGCCTACGCGCTGCGCCTGCTGCGGCGCGGCCGCGAGCTGGGCCTGGAGACGCATTTGATCGTCACGCCCTCGGGCGTGCTCAATGCCCACCATGAGCTGGGCCTGGACCGCAAGGCACTGGAAGCTGAAGCGTCGTTTGCCCATGCGCCCGGCGATGTTGGCGCCTGTGTGGCCAGCGGCAGCTTTGCCACGGCGGCCATGGTGATCGCGCCCTGCTCGATGAAGACCCTGGCCTCGGTGGCCCACGGTTTTGGCGACAACCTGCTGACGCGCGCCGCGGATGTGACGCTGAAAGAGCGCCGCCGCCTGATCTTGATGGTGCGGGAAACGCCTTTCAACCTGGCCCATCTGCGCAATATGGTGGCCGCCACCGAAATGGGGGCCATCGTCTTTCCGCCGCTGCCGGCCTTCTACCACCATCCGCAGAGCATCGAGGAGCTGGTCAACGAAAGCGCCGAACGGGTGCTGGAGCTGGCGGGTGTGACCGGTGCCGAACCCAAGCGCTGGGCCGGCCTCAAGCCCTGAGCAAAGAGCCGACCCCGGCTCAGACCTCGCCCGGCATCAGCCACTGCTTGCGTGCGGCAAACACCGCGCGCGGATACTCCGGCCGGCCGCGGCTGCCGTTGTAGCGGCCCAGGGCCAGGTAGAGATCGCCCTGCTCCCGGTCCAGGTAGTGGCGCAGGATCACGCAGCCGAAGCGCAGATTGGTCTGCATATGAAACAGCCGTGAGGCCTGGCCGTCGCCGATCAGCTTGGCCCAGAAGGGCATGACCTGCATATAGCCTCGTGCGCCGGCGATGCTGATCGCGTACTTGCGAAACCCGCTTTCCACCTGCACCAGGCCCAGCACCAGGCTGGGCTCCAGGCCGGCACGCTTAGCCTCGTACCAGAGCGTTTCCAGAAATTCGATGCGGATCTGCGCCTCGCTCTTGCGCTTCTTGAGCTTCTCGCTCATCGCACCCAGCCAGCGCAGATAGGCCAGGCGCTCGTCGATCTGGTCGAAACGCGGCCGCGGCGGTGCGCTGTTGGCGACCGAAGCGGCCAGGGCCGTGCGCACCGCATCGGCCAGGGGCTCTTCCACCTGGGCGCCCGCCTGGGCCGAGCGAGGCAGGCACAGCAAGGCGGCGGCGGACAGCAGCAGGCTGCGTCGGCCGGGCGCGAGCGCTATGCCGGGGGAGTTGATGGCGTGCAAGTTCAAGGCGATAGAGAGGTTGAAATCAAGCTGAGGCCAGCCAGGCTTCCAGAGGCAAGCGCCGGCTCGGCCCCAGGCGCCGGGCCAGCATCATCCAGCCCGCCCAGTACAGCAAGCTCGCCGCCACCAGCGCCAGCGTGCCCCAGGGAAGCGCCAAGCCCAGGCCGCTGAAGCAGGCCAGGCTCAGCAGCGAGCTGCCCAGGTACAAGCTCAAAGTGTGGCGCCCTGCGGGCGCCAGCGCGAGCAGCCAGCGCTGGCCGTACAGCAGCAGCCAGGGCACCAGGCCGATCAGCATGAGCACGGCGACAAACAGGGAGAGCAGGCCGTAGACCGCATCCAGCTGATGGTTCTGCTCACACAAAGCCTGAGACCAAGCCCAGCCAAAAATCGCATTCAGCAGCAAGCCGAGCAGGAGCCAACGCCCGGCCCAGCGCTTGAGCAAGGGGCGCCAGCGCGCATGGGTGAAGAGCCGCAGGCGGCCTGCCATCAGCCCCGCCAGCATCCAGGCCATGAACAAGGGCAGACCTTGCAGCACGAAGCCCAGCTGCATCAGCAGGTAATGACCCGCGTTGAGCGCCCACCAGTCTGCCCATGAGGCGGGCGCAGCCAGCGAGCGCGGGGCCTCGGGCGTAAACGAACTGTGGTCGAACACGAGCCATAACAGGCTGGGCATCAGGAGCAGCGCCGCAACACCGGCCCACACCCAGATGCGCCGGCGCAGCTGGCGCAAGCGCATCGTGGGCGCACGCAGCATCAGCAGGCCGCACAGGGCATAGGCCGTCAGGATGTCGCCGGAATACACGAGCAGGCCATGGGCCAGGCCGATCCACAAGAGCCTGCGCATGCGTCGGCCGCGATGCGCAGCCGGCTCCGCACACGAAGCAGCATGCCGGCGCCGCTCACGGAAGGAAAGCGCCTGGCTGTAACCAAAGAGAAAGCTCAGCAGGGCCAGCCCCTTGCCGGCCAGCAAGGCAGCCACCAGCGCCAACACGGCCTGCGCGACCCAAGAGTCTGCGGGCTGCGGTGCCGCCAGGGGGCCACCGTCCGGCAGCGCCGCATAACCGACCCAGTTGACGGCAATCACCGGCAGCAGGGCCAGCGCCCGCAAGCCATCGAGGGGCGCGTGGCGCTGCGGCACCTGAATGTCCGTCGGCACGCCCGGAGGCGGCGCGGCAGGCAGCGCCGCGAGGGTCACGCCGTCTTGGGCGTGAGCAGGTCCAGCACCTCGGCCAGGCTCAGCTTGCGGGCCTCGGCATCACGGCGGCCCTGGTACTCGACCAGGCCTTCCTTGAGACCGCGGTCCGAGATCACCACGCGGTGCGGCACGCCGACCAGCTCCCAATCGGCGAACATGGCGCCGGGGCGCTCGCCGCGGTCGTCCAGCAGCACGTCCACGCCGAGGGCCAGCAGGTCTTCGTGCAGCTTGTGGGCGGCAGCCTTGACCTCTTCGCTGCGGTCCATGCCGATGGGGCAGACCACCACGCGGAAGGGCGCGATGGACTCGGGCCAGATGATGCCGCGCTCGTCATGGTTCTGCTCGATGGCAGCACCCAGGATGCGGGTCACACCGATGCCGTAGCAGCCCATCACCATCAGCTGCGGCTTGCCGTTTTCGTCCAGGTAGGTGGCCTTCATATCGGCCGAGTACTTGGTGCCGAGCAGGAAGACATGGCCGACCTCGATACCGCGCTGGATGGCCAGCACGCCCTGGCCGTCCGGCGAGGGGTCGCCGGCCACCACATTGCGGATGTCGGCCACCAGGTCCGGCTCGGGCAGGTCGCGGCCCCAGTTGGCGCCGGTGAAGTGGAAATCGGCCTCGTTGGCGCCGCAGACGAAATCGCTCATCAGCGCGACCGTGCGATCGGCCACCACCTTGACCGGCTTGAGCAGCTGGATCGGGCCCAGGTAACCCGGCTTGCTGCCGAAATGGGCTTCGATCTCGCTGACGGTGGCAAAGCGGAAACCAGCCTTCAGGCCCGGCAGCTTGCCGACCTTGACCTCGTTCATCTCGTGATCGCCACGCAGCAGCAGCAGCCAGACGGTGGTCTTGACGACCTCGCCGTGCTCGTTGAGCTCGTCGGCCGCCAGCACGATGGACTTGACCGTTTGCGTCAGCGGCAGGCCCAACAGGGCGGCCACGTCCTCGCAGGTGCTCTTGCCCGGGGTCGGGGTCTTGCTCAGGGCCTGGCTGGCGGCGGCGCGCTCGGTCAGCAGCGGCAGGGCTTCGGCCAACTCGATATTGGCGGCGTACTCGCTGCTCGGGCAATAGACGATGGCGTCTTCGCCGGTGTCGGCGATGACCTGGAACTCATGCGAGGCCTCGCCGCCGATGGCGCCGGTGTCGGCAGCCACGGCTCGGAACTGCAGGCCGAAGCGCTCGAAGATGCGCTGGTAGGCCGCGTACATATTCTGGTAGCTGACGGTGGCGGTGGCCACGTCGCGGTCGAAGGAATAGGCGTCCTTCATCGTGAACTC
>JAIXSD010000653.1 GCA_027484885.1 Rubrivivax sp. | reverse complement strand
GGCCAGATGGTGCGCCAGGGCCAGCTGCTGGTGCAGCTGGATGATGCCTTGCAAGTCGCGCAGCTGCAGCAGGCCGAGGCGCAAGCCGGCATCGCCCGCACCCAGCTGCAGCGCAACCGCGAGCTGCTGGCGCAGAACTTTGTCAGCGCCAATGCGGTGGATCAGGCCCAGGCCACCTTGCAGGTGGCCGAGGCGCAGGTGGCGCTGAACAAGGCGCAGCTGGCACGCATGCAGGTGCGTGCGCCCTTCAGCGGCCGCGCTGGCATCCGCGCCGTCAATCTGGGTGACTACATCAAGGACGGCAGCGATCTGGTCAGCCTCGAAGATGCCTCCTCCATGTGGGTGGATTTCCGCCTGCCCGAGCGCTATGTGCCGCGCCTCAAGGCCGGCCAGCAGGTTGAGGTCTCGCTGGACGCCTGGCCGGGCCGCAATTTCAATGCCCGCATCGAAGCCCTGGACACGTCGCTGGACGCCGCCGGCCGCTCGCTGCTGGTGCGTGCGCGCATCCAGGGTGTGGCGCCCGAGCTGAAGTCCGGCCTGTTCGCCCGCGTGCGCGTGGTGCTGTCCACCCATGCCGGCGCCTTGCTGGTGCCGGAAGAAGCGCTGGTTCCCCTGGCCGGCAAACAGTTTGTGATCAAGCTGGTTGAAGAAGAGGGTCAGCTCAAGGCCCGCCGCATCGAGGCCAAGCTGGGCCTGCGCCTGAACGGCCAGGTCGAGCTGCTGGACGGGCTGAAGGAGGGCGAGCGCGTCGTCACCGCTGGCCAGGCCAAGCTGCTGCGCGGCGATGGCCAGCTGGTCAAGGTGGTGGATGTGGACAGCAAGAAGGCCGGCAAGCCTGCCGCCGCTGCCTCGGCATCAGCCGCGTCAGCTGCCTCAGCCGCCAGCCGCTGAAAGCCCACCGGCCATGAAGATTTCTGAAACCTCCATCCGTCGCCCGGTTTTTGCGACGGTGATGTCCTTGCTGCTCTTGCTGGTGGGCCTGGTGTCCTTCAGCAAGCTCTCGCTGCGCGAGTACCCGCGCATCGACGAACCCGTGGTCACCGTCAGCACCCGCCTGGTGGGCGCCTCGTCCGAGGTGATCGAAAGCCAGGTCACCAAGCCGCTGGAAGACTCCATCTCCGGCATCGAGGGTGTGGACATCGTCACCTCGATCTCGCGTTCGGAATCGAGCCAGATCACGGTGCGCTTCAAGCTGGAAAAGAACCCCGACAACGCCGCCGCCGATGTGCGCGACCGCGTGGCCCGCGTGCGCGGCCGCCTGCCCACGGCGGTGGACGAGCCGGTGGTGGCCAAGGTTGAGGCCGATGCCCAGCCCACGCTGCGCATGGCCTTCACCAGCGAGACCCTGGACCCGCTGCAGGTCACCGATGTGGTCAACCGCATCGTCAAGCCGCGCCTGCAAACCATCCCCGGCGTGGCCGATGTGGAAATCGGCGGTGACCGCCGTTATGCCGTCCGCGTCTGGCTCGATGCCGCGCGCCTGGCAGCCTACAAGCTGACCGTGCAGGATGTGGAAGACGCGCTGCGCCGCCAGAACCTGGAGGTGCCGGCCGGCCGCATCGAGAGCCAGCAGCGCGAGTTCAACGTTACCGCCCGCACCGACCTCAACACCGTGGCCCAGTTCGCCGAGGTCACGCTGCGCCAGGTGGCGGGTTACACGGTCAAGCTGCGCGATGTGGCGCGCATCGAAGAGGCCGCCGCCAGCGAGCGTTCGCGCGTGCGCCTCAATGGCCTGCCTTCGGTGTCCCTGGGCGTGATCAAGCAGGCCACGGCCAACCCGCTGGAAGTGTCTGCCGCCGTCACGGCCATGATGCCGCGCCTGCAGCAGGACCTGCCCGCCGGCATCACCGTGCGCCCGGCCAGCGACAACGCGCTCTTCATCGAGCGTTCCATCGAGTCGGTCTATCACACCATCGCCGAGGCCGTGGTGCTGGTGGCCCTGGTGGTGTTTGTGTTCCTGCGCACCTTGCGCGCCTCCATCATCCCGCTGGTGACGATCCCGGTCAGCTTGATTGGCGCGTTTGCCATCATGGCCGCCGCTGGCTTCACCGTGAACACCCTGACCCTGCTGGCCCTGGTGCTGGCCATCGGCCTGGTGGTGGACGATGCCATCGTGGTGCTGGAGAACATCTTCCGCCACATCGAGGAGGGGCTGGAGCCCTTCCAGGCGGCGCTCAAAGGGGCCAAGGAAATCGGCTTTGCCGTGGTGGCGATGACGCTGACCCTGGTGGCGGTGTTTGCGCCCCTGGCCTTCACTCCGGGCCGCACTGGCCGCATCTTTGTCGAGTTTGCGCTGACCCTGGCGGGCGCCGTGCTGGTCTCGGGCTTTGTGGCGCTGACGCTCACGCCCATGATGTGCTCCAAGCTGCTGCGCCATAACGCCAAGCCCACGCGCTTTGATGCGGGCATGGAGCGCGCCCTGGTCTGGATCAGCGATCGCTATGCCGCAGCGCTGCGCATGGCCCTGCGCCAGCGCTGGGTGGTGGTGCTGGTGATGCTGGCTTCGGCCGGCGGCACGGGCTGGCTGTACATGAACGCCAAGTCGGAGCTGGCGCCGCAGGAAGACCGCGGCGTGATCGTGCTGCCCATCAGCGCGCCCGATGGCGCGACCCTGGCCTTCACCTCGCGCTACCTCGATGCCATCGAAGACATCGGCGCGACCTACCCCGAGTTTGACCGCCGCTTCGTCTTCGCCGGCGGCTCCAGCGTCTCCTCGGGCCTGGCCATTTTCCGCACCGTGGATTGGGACCAGCGCAGCCGCTCCACCGCCGAGCTTGCGCGTGCCATGGTGCCGCAGATGAACTTGCTGCCCGGTGTCAGCGCTTTCCCCATCACCCCGCCGAGCCTGGGCCAGGGCTTCACCTCGCGCCCGGTCAACTTCGTCATCGTCACCGGTGACAGCTACGCCAATCTGGCCAAAGTGACGGCTGATTTCAGCGCTGCCCTGGCCAAGAACCCGGGCCTGGTGCAGATCGACAATGACCTGCGCCTGAACAAGCCCGAGCTCTTTCTGGAAGTGGACCGCGAGCGCGCCGCCGACCTGGGCGTGCCGGTGGACCAGATTGCCCGCACGGTCGAGACCATGCTGGGCAGCCGCGCGGTGACGCGCTACAAGCGCGATGCCGAGCAGTACGACGTGCTGGTGCAGACCGAGAACCAGAACCGCACGACGCCGCAGCAGATCGAGCAGCTCTATGTGCGCGGCAAGGGCGATGCGCTGGTGCCCCTGTCCAGCCTGGTCAAGGTCAACGAGGCGGTCAGCCCGCGTGAGTTGAATCACTTCAACCAACGCCGCTCGGTGGCCATCAGCGCTGGCCTGGCGCCGGGTTACTCGCTGGGCGAGGCCCTGGAGTTCATGGACAAGACGGCTCAGCAGATTTTGCCGGCCGGCTATGCCACCGAGCTGAACGGCGTGTCGCGTGAGTTCAAGTCAAGCAGCGGTGCGCTGAGCCTGGTGTTTGTGCTGGCGCTGCTCTTCATCTTCCTGGTGTTGGCGGCGCAGTTCGAGAGCTTCATCGACCCCTTTGTGATCCTGCTCTCCGTGCCCCTGTCCATGGTCGGCGCGCTGGCGGCCTTGCAATGGGCCGGTGGCACGCTCAATGTCTACTCGCAGATCGGCCTGATCACGCTGGTGGGCTTGATCACCAAGCACGGCATCCTGATCGTCGAGTTCAGCAACCAGCTGCGCCAGCAGGGCAAGGCCACGTTGGAGGCCGTGGTCGAGGCCTCGGCCCTGCGCCTGCGCCCCATCCTGATGACCACCGGCGCCATGGTGCTGGGCGCCTTGCCCCTGGCCCTGGCCACTGGTGCTGGGGCTGAGAGCCGCCAGCAGATCGGCTGGGTCATCGTCGGCGGCATGAGCCTGGGCACGCTGCTGACCATCTTCGTGGTGCCCACCATGTACACCTTGTTTGCTCGCAAGAGCATTCCGGGCGAGATCACGACGCCGGCGTTGGCGGGCTGAGCGGGACACGCGCCTCACCAGCGATGGCGGCTGGGTGTTCGGCTGCTGCCGGCACAGAGCAGCCCTTGCTAATGCCCGTCGTGCTCGCTGCGGTGGCTCGGCCCACCGCCGGGCTCATGGTTCGCGGGTCGGCTCTCTGAGCCGACTCCCCTCGCTGTTCACCCCGCGGCTCAGCGGCGCCAATCTCCCTCCGTTCGCTGCGCTCACAGTGGTCAAACAGTGGCACCGAGTCAGAGCTTGAAGCGCGCTTGAGCCCAGCTTCGGCGCGCGCCTGAGCCGCTCCGCTGCGCCCTCGGCCGCGCACAAATCGCCCGTCGTCGGGCCGAGCCACCTCCGGAGCTGGCGTGCTCCACCGTGGAGGGGGCCCATCGATCGCGATGCAAGCGCCCTGCAGCCCGTGCCGCTGCCGGGCGATTTGTGCCGGGCCGAGCAGCGCAGCGCCTCGGGGCGCGCGCGGTCACGCGCGCTTCAAGCTCTGACTCGGTGCCCCTGTCCGAACGCAATGAGCGAAGCGAATGAAGTGAGATGGGCACCGGCCCCGAGGCGCGAGCAGCGCAGGGAAGTCGGCCCGTCAGGGCCGACCCCGGAACCATGAGCCCGGTGGCGGCACGGGCTGCAGGGCCTTACGAGCAAAACCCAGAAGGCTGCTCTGTGCCGCTCGCAGCCCTCAGCCATTCAGCGTGGAGCTGGCCGCTTTTCTCTTGTGAGAGCGTGCGAGGGGCCAGCACCTCAGCCCAGCGCTTCCAGAGCGATCTGCAGCGCCTGTTCAGGTGGCACCGGCAGGTCGGGTTGGACGCCGTGCCCGTCCAGGCGCTGGCCGCTGGGTGTCAGGTAGTCGGCCACCGGGAGGCGCAAGCGATAGCCGCCCGCGAGCGGCAGCGCTTCGCTCGACAGCATGGCGCCGGCCGTGCGCTGGCCAATCAAGCGGGCACCCAAGGCCTGCCGCAGGAGCCAGGCCACGGGCTCCGAGGTGCTGGCTGTGTGCCCGTCGATCAAGACCAGCAATCGCCCGCGCAAGCCGCCTGCAGGGCTGGCCGGTATGCGCAAACGTGCCACGCCTGTCGTTTGCAGGGCCTGGCTCAAGGCTGCGAGATCGAGCGTGGCGAGCGGGGGCATCTGCGCCAGCGCAGCCGCATCGGGCGCGCTCCGGCCCTGCTCATACCAGCGGCGTGAGAGGAAGACCCCAGCGTCTACCGGAGCCGGGGCCAGCAGGCCCAGCAAGCTGGCAGCCGCCGGCAAGGCGCCTCCAGCGTTGCCGCGCAAATCGATGATCAAGGCCTCGGGCCGGGCGGCGGCCAGCGCTTGCGCGGCCGGCAACATCTGCGCCGCTTCGAGCGCGAAGCTGGGGATGCTGAGCAAGGCCACGCCGGGCCGCGGCCAGCTGAGCCGTGGCAGGGGCTCTGCGGCTGCTGGGGCGCTCGCCGCTGGAGTTTCGGGCTGAGGTGCCAGCAGGGCGTAGTGGCTGAAGCCCAGCTTCGCGGCGTGCTGGCTGCGGTTGAAGTGCAGGGCGATGCCAGCGGCATCCAAGCCCTCGGGTGCAGTTTGCAGGACTTGGCGAAAGGTGGCGAAAGCGGGGCTTTGGCTCCAGGTGGGCAGGGGCAGCAGGCGATCGCTCAAGGCCAGGGCTTGGGCGTAAACGGTTTGTGCGCTGGGCTCCGGGGCCGCCGCCTGGGCCAAGGGGCTCAGACCGAGCGACAGCGCGAAGGCTGCGAGCAAGCGCTTGGCCAGGTGGCCATGGATGCTGAAAGAAGAGCGAATCAAAACAGGACTCCTTGGAAGTGGCGCCGGCAATGGCACACGGCGCCCGACGCGACAGACGCCAGGGCTGTGCAGCCTAGGGGCAGCGCTTCGGCAGGAGTGGGCTGTGGCGATGGTCTGTGATCAAGTCGAAGCGGCTGTGACGAAAACGCAAGGCCAGGGCCGAATTTGCGGGCCTTAGGGACGAATCTGCGGGGCCTCGGGCTCAGCGCTTGGCAGCTCAGGCGGCAGTTCGAACTCGGCGGACACGGGGATCGGCGCGTCCAGGCCGCGCAGGCGGAGCTGTCGCTGGCGACCCGTTTGGATCCAGGCTTGGGCCCGCTCCGGTGCCACCAGCCAGGAGCGGTGCACTCGCCAACAGGCCGTCTCGCCTGCAGCCAAGGTTGCCGCCAGCTCGCTCAACGGCAAGCGCAGCAGATGGGCTTGAACGCCAGGGCCGTCTTCGGCTTCGAGCAGCAGGCGCACATAGTTTTGCTGGGCCTGCGCGCAGACAAACTGATCGCGGCGAAAGCTCAGCTGCTCATCGCGATTGCGGCCTTGCACCACGATCTGGGGCGAGGCGCCGGGCTGGACTTCCGCGCCTCCCTGCGCGCTCGGTCGTGCAGGCTGGACGGTCAGAGCGTCGGCACGCCCTTGCCACAGCAGCAGCGGCAGCAACATCAGCAAGAAGGGCAGGGCGAAGGCGAGGCTGAAGACGGCGAAGTCGGCCCAGGACGGCGTCCGCGGTGCCACCCACCAGCAGCTATGGCCATAGCTCAGGGCCACGCTGATGCCGGCCCAGATCGCCAGGGCCAGCAACTCGTCCTGCAGTCGCCAAATTGATTGGCTCGCTCGGCGGCGCAGGGTCCAGGCGCGCATGGGCAGCACGGCCAGCAGCAGGCACAAGCCATAGCCCAGCAAGCGCAGCACCCAGCCGGGCGGGCGGTAGCGCTCGCCGCCGAAAGGCTGCAGCCAGAACAAGACCATCAGCATCAGGCCGGCCGCCAGACCAAAACGCCGCAAGGCCGCCCATGGGCTGGCTTCGAAACGCCAGCGCTGTTGCAAGCAAACGGAAACGGAGGGCAGGGCGGACATGGGACGCTAGCTTGGTGGGAAACGAGGTGGCGGCGGATTCTAGGGGGGGCGTCGCCTCGGGCGGCGCCGATCCGCCTGTGCGTTTGGCGCCTGCGGGTTTGCCCCTCGGCAGGCCCTGGCCTCTGCATGCGAATATGCAGGCGCACGATCTGGATCTGCCCTCCAAGGCCCCATAGCAAGCCGGTCAGCCGGAATTCTCATGCCCGCGTCAATACCTGCCTTTCTGCGCCGCCTGGCGCTCTCTTTGTTTTTCAGCTGCGGCGTGTCGGAGGTCCTGGCCGCCCCCATTGCCGTGCCCGGCACCCTGCGCTTCTGCGCCCAGGGTAGCCCCAAGAGCTTCGATCCGGCGAACAGCGATTCGGGCATCGACCATGCGGCCACGTATCCGATTTTTGATGGCCTGATCGACAACGAGCCCGGCACGGATCGCTTGATCCCGGCCTTGGCCGAGCGTTGGACGGTGGCTGCTGACGGTCGCAGCATCCGTTTCAAGCTGCGCCACGGCGTCAAGTTCCACAGCACGGCCTATTTCAAACCCACGCGGGACTTCAATGCCGACGATGTGATCTTCACCTTTGCGCGATTGCTGGACCCGCAGCATCCGTTTTCCAAGGCGCACCCGATTGTTTCGCCCTATGTGATCTCGGCCGGCTGGAAGCAGCTGATTGCGGGCGTGGATCGCCTGGCTGACGATGAGGTGCAGATTCGTTTCAACAGCGTTGACGCCACGTTTCTGAACTTGCTGACCTACGCCTTCGCCGGCATCCAGTCGGCCGAGTACGGCGCCCAATTGCTCAAGGCCGGCAAGGCCGCGCAGATCAACAGCCTGCCGGTGGGCACCGGGCCTTTTGTCTACAAGAGCTACCAGGCGGACAGCATCTTGCGCTACACCCGCCACCCGGATTTCTTCCGCAGCGATCGGCCGGTGGTCGAGCAGTTGGTCTTCGCCATCACCACCGACCGCAATGTGCGCACCCAGCGCCTGCGTCGCAATGAGTGCGATATCGCGGCACTGACCAACCAGGCCGATCTGATCGAGCTGGAGCGTGACCCGGCCATCCAGATCCACAGCGTGCCCGGCTTGAACATCG
>JAIXSD010000113.1 GCA_027484885.1 Rubrivivax sp. | reverse complement strand
GGACACCAGCACATCGGCGCTCTTGGCGTCGGCGGCTTCGGTGAAACCGGCCTTGAGCAGGGCCGCGCGCGCTGCGGCTTCGATGCGGGCCTGGGCCTCAGCCACAGCGCCCGCCTGCGCTTGTGAGGGCAGGCGCTCGAACGCAAAGCTGCCCGGCTTGCGGCTCTCGGGCCAGCTGCCGAAGCTGGAGACTTCGCTGCTGATGCTGTAGGGGCCGCTGCAGGCGCTCAGGCCCAGTGCGGCCACGGCACCGAAGACAGCCAGAAGGGAACGACGAGGAATGTGCATGGCGGGCTCCTAACGCATTGTTCTGATGGTTTTGATTGTGAACCGAATCAAAGCCCGCTTTGTTGTCCTTGTGTTGCCGAAGGCTTTACGTTTCTTGACGGTGGATGCTGATCACCGAAGGGCCGGCGCTGGCTTGCGGCGTGCTGCAGGCTTCATCCACGTCGAAAGCGATGTCACCGTTGGCGTCAGGCCGGCCATCGGCCTTGATGGTCTGGAAGGGGAAGAGGTCGCGGTCCATCATGTGCGAGGGCACGATATTGCCCATGGCGGTGAACATGTTCTCGATGCGGCCCGGGTACTTCTTCTCCCACTCGTTGATCATGGCCTTGACCTGCACGCGCTGCAGGTTCTCCTGGCTGCCGCAGAGGTTGCAGGGAATGATGGGGAACTCGCGGTGCGCGGCCCAGCGCACCAGATCGGGCTCGGCCACATAGGCCAGGGGGCGAATCACCACATGCTCGCCCGAATCGCTGACCAGCTTGGGCGGCATGCCCTTCATGCGGGCGCCGAAGAACATGTTCAGCAACAGGGTGACGATGATGTCGTCGCGGTGGTGGCCCAGGGCGATCTTGGTGGCGCCCAGCTCGCTGGCCACGCGGTAGAGGTTGCCGCGGCGCAGTCGCGAGCACAGGCTGCAGGTGGTTTTGCCTTCGGGCACCAGGCGCTTGACGATGGAGTAGGTGTCCTGCTCCTCGATATGGAAAGGGATGCCGCGCGATTTCAGGTATTCGGGCAGCACATGCTCGGGGAAGCCGGGCTGTTTCTGGTCGAGGTTGACGGCGACGATGTCGAACTGGATCGGCGCGCGCTTCTGCATGTTCAGCAGGATGTCCAGCAGCGAATAGCTGTCCTTGCCGCCGGAGAGGCAGACCATGACCTTGTCGCCGTTCTCGATCATGTTGTAGTCGACGATGGCCTGGCCCACCTGGCGATGCAGGCGCTTGGACAGCTTGTTGATCTCGCGCGAGGCCTTTTTGTCCTGCGCCGCGCTTTCGTCGCTGGCTGGCGCAGCCGCCTCCAGCTGGCTGGGCAGATCGTGGTTCAGGGTGGGGGCGTCTTGGGTGTTCAGCATGATGGGGCTTCTGTTACCACTGGCCGCATTCGGCGCTGATGGCAACCTGGCAGTCGGGGAAGATTTCGAGTTTGGTGACCTTGATGCGCACGCCGGCCACGCCGGGCAGCTTCATCAAGCGGGTGCAGAGCTTGCCGAGCAGGGCTTCGAGCAGGTCGGTGTGCTCGGCCGTGCACTCGTCGATGATGATGGCGCGCACGCGGCGGTAGTCCAGCACATGGCCGATGTCGGCATCGCGGGAGACGATTTGCTGGGCACCGAGGTTGACCTCGGCATCGACCTGGATCGGCTGCGGGCCTTCACGTTCGAAGTCCAGCACACCGAGGTTGGCGCCGAAGCGCAGGCCGGTGATGTGGATGATCTGGCGGTTGTTGCGGCGCAGGGCCAGGCTGGGCTGGCCTTCATGCAAGGGGCGCAAAAAGGCCTCGACCGCCTTGGCTGCCACCACGCCGTCTCCCAGCGCGGTCTGCACGCAGGGGTGCTGGCGGCCGCTGGCGTCGCCGGCCACAAACAGGCCCAGGGGCGCGAAGCGCGGCTCGTCGCGGAAAGGGTGGGAGGGCGCGGTGATGCCGGCACGCTGCAGGGCGTCACCCACCTGCAGCCAGGCGCTGGGTTCCGCTTCGAAGCCCAGCAGCACGGCCACATGGTCAAAACGTTCGTCGCCAAAGGCTTGAGATTGCACCGTCACACCGGTCTCGTCCGGCAGCAGCCGGCTGGGCATCGGGCTGGGCAGGCGGGTCTGGACGGCGCCGGCCAGGCCCTGGATGCGCTCCACCAGGCGCTGCTGGGCGCGCCAGTCGCTGCGCGACCAGAGCGTGACCTGGTGGCCGCGCGCCTGCAGGTAGAGCGCGTTTTCGGCCGCGTTGTCGCCGGCGCCCAGCAGCAGGATGCGGGCCGGCGCCAGCTGCTCGCGGCAGGCGGTCAGGCTCAGCGCATCCAGCACGCGCGGGTGGGGCTGGGGTGTCGGGAAGAAGGCTTCCGGCCGCAGCGGCTTCAGGCCGGTGGCCAGCAGCAGGGCTCGGGCCTGAACGCTGCGGCCATCATCGAGGCGCAGGCGCCAGCCTTCGCCGGACAGCCAATCGAGATGGGCGCAGCTCTGGCCCAGCACCGTGTGCACATCGCTCAAGCCCTCGACCTGGCGTGCGTACTGCTGGCCCAGCTCGGCCAGCTTCTCGCCCGGGGCTCCCAGCACCCAGTCCTGGTCGAACTGCAGGCTTTGCAAACCAGCGCAGAGCTGCGGCGCCCGCTCCACCAAAAGCACGCGCAAGCCCAGCTGCTGCAGCCAGGAGGCCGCGCTGCAGCCGGCCGGGCCGCCACCGAGGATGGCGACATCGAGCTGTGCTGGCAAGGCGTCGGGCGTGGAATGGGGCATGGCGGCGTCGGGCTGAAGACCAAAGCGTCGGATTATCCCAGCTCACCCGGCCGCGCGCTGAGCCGGGGCCGGGCGGGCCGCCCGCGCCGCGCTGCAAATGCCCAGCTGCCGTGCGCTCGTGCGCAGATCGCCCGGCTGGGTGTGTGGACGCACGCCCCCATGGGAATACCCGCGGTGGTCGGTGCCAAGCGCGCCGAGGCCTGGCCCGACAATGCTGCCTTTCAAAAAAAGAGAGCCCAGCTTTCGAGGGAATGACACGATGACAGAACCCCGCACCGGCGCGCGCGTGCGCCGCAGCCGCCCCGTGGCTCAGGTGGCCTTGATGGCCGCCATGGGCCTGTGGGCCGCCAGCCCAGCGGCGAGCGCCGAGACGAATGCCGCCGCACCGGCCGCCCGTTTGGAAGCGCCCCGAGCCGCACCGGCCCCCTT
>JAIXSD010000075.1 GCA_027484885.1 Rubrivivax sp. | reverse complement strand
AGCCAGGGCGCCGCCGCAGGCAGCGGCCTGGCCCTGGGCGCCTGGGGTGCCATGCAGGCCACGGCCGGCGGCCTGGCCGTGGGCCTGGGCGGCGCGCTGCGCGACGGTTTTGAAACCCTGGCGGCCACGGGCTGGCTGGGCACGGCGATGTCGGAGCCGCAGGTGGCTTACAGCGTCGTCTATCACCTGGAGATCGCGCTGCTGTTCGGGACGCTGATCGCCATCGGTCCCTTGGTGCGCCGTGCCGGCGCGCCTCAACCATCTCGCCAGCGCTTCGGCATGGCTGAATTTCCGGGCTAGGAGGCTTTTATGCAAACGGGTGCAATCACAGGCTATATCGACGTCGCACAGCTGGTGCTCTACGCCTTCTGGGTGTTTTTCGCGGGCTTGATCTACTACCTGCACCGCGAGAACAAGCGCGAGGGCTACCCGCTGGAGTCCGACCGCTCGGCCCACATCACCGTCCAGGGCTGGCCCTCGGTGCCCGATCCCAAGACCTATCTGCTGGCCAATGGCGACACGGTCAGCGTGCCCAACCAGAAGGCCGCCAACCAGCCGCCGCTGCATGAAGGCGTGTACCGCGGCGCACCGCTGCAGCCGCAAGGCACGACGGCTGAGCTGCTGCTGGCCGGCGTCGGGCCGGGCAGCTGGAACGACCGCGCCGATGTGGCCGACCTCACCTTCGAGGGCCTGCCCAAGATCGTGCCCTTGCGTGCCGCCACCGGCTTCGGCGTGGCCCACCAGGATGTCGACCCGCGTGGCCTGCCGGTGCTCGGCGATGACGGTGTGGAAGGCGGCCGTGTGGTGGACCTGTGGGTGGACCGCTCGGAGATGCTGTTCCGCTACCTGGAGCTGGAAGTGGCCAGCGGTGACCGCGTCTTGCTGCCCATGAACTTCGCCCGGGTGGAGCAGCGGCGCATCCGCGTCAAGTCCATCCTGGGCAGCCAGTTCCAGGCTGTGCCCAAGACCCGCCAGCCCATGCAGGTGACCCTGCTGGAAGAAGAAAAAATCATGGCTTACTACGGCGCCGGCACCTTGTACGCCACGCCGCAGCGTCAGGAGCCGCTGCTGTGAGGGCCGTGGTCGATCTGCTCACACCGGCGCACGAGCATGAGTTCGAGGCCAGCCATGGCCTGCCGGAAGCCCTGCCCCGGGGCGAGACCCAGCTCTGGCAAGGCAGCCCGAGTGCCGTGCTGATGGCGCGCCAGGCCCTGCATCTGGA
The DNA here is from genome assembly GCA_027484885.1 of Rubrivivax sp. Classification (GTDB taxonomy): domain Bacteria; phylum Pseudomonadota; class Gammaproteobacteria; order Burkholderiales; family Burkholderiaceae_C; genus Paucibacter_A. Next base: position 4,117 of record JAIXSD010000075.1, on the reverse strand, counting down.
CTTGGTGCTGGTCTACTTCGGCGCCCTGCTGCTCTGGCGCGGCGTCGGCAGCTGGTACGACGGCGAGACCCTGGCGCAAACCCTCTGGGGCCTGACCCGCATGTTGGCGCCGATCTCGCTGGCTGTGCTGCTGATCAGCGGCCTGGCCTGGCTGATGGCCCGCAGCACCGTCTACACCATCACCGACCGCCGCGTCGTCATGCGCGTGGGCGTGGTGCTCAGCATCACCTTCAATCTGCCGTTTGCGCAGATCGCCTCGGCCGGCTTCCGCGCGCGCGGCCGCGGCCAGGGCGGCGACATCGTGCTCAGCCTGGGCGGCGAGGACCGCATCGCCTATCTGCATCTGTGGCCGCATGTGCGGCCCTGGCAGCTCAAGCGCACCCAGCCCATGCTGCGCGCCCTGAGCGATGCCCAGACCGTGGCCCAGACCCTGGCCACGGCCTTGCAGCAAGCTGAGGCCGCACGCAGCGCCCTACCGCTGCGCGCCGTGGGTGCCGTCAACCCACGGGGCGGCGTGCCCACCCTGATCGCCAAGCCTGAGGCCCAGCTCGCCTGAGCGCGCCAGGAGTTTGAACACCATGTTGAGCCCGAGCCTGAAGTCCAAACTCCCCATCCTGCCCCTGGCAGCCATGGCCGCCCTGGTGCTGAGCAGCCTGCTCGGCGTGGGCCTGGTGCGCGTGGCCGGCATCAGCACCGTGCAGCAGGCCGACGCGGCCACCTATGCCAGCCGCCAGCTCCACTTCCAGGATCGCAGCGATGGCGGCATCGAGGTGCGGGATGCCCGCAGTGGCGCCTTGCTCAGCACGGTGGCGCCAGGCAGCAACGGCTTTTTGCGCAGCACCATGCGCGGACTGGTGCGTGAACGCAAGCGCCAGGGCCTGGGCCCTGAGACCCCGTTTGAATTGCTGGGCCGGGTGGATGGCCGCCTGACCCTGCTCGACCCCGGCACCGGCCGGCGCATTGATCTTGAATCCTTCGGTCCCAGCAACTCGGCGGTGTTCGCCAGCTTGCTGCCCCCTGCTCCTGGAGACGCCCATGTCGCACAGCGCTGAAAACACCTTGCTGCAAAGCCCCGAAGATGCCTCCCGCCTAGCCAAGGCGCAGACGGTGCTGACGCCGCGCTTCTACACCACCGACTACGCGGCCATGGACCGGCTGGACATCAGCTCCATCCGCGCCGAGTGGGACGTGATGATGGCCGAGTACGAAGGCGACAACAACCACGACCATTTCCAGCGCACGCCCGAGTTCGCGGCCGAGGTGGCCGCCTCGTCCGCGCGCTGGACGCCGCAGCTGCGCCGCGATTTCCAGGAGTTCCTGGTCAGCTCCCTGACCAGCGAGTACTCCGGCTGCGTGCTCTACAACGAGATCCAGAAAAACATCAGCAACCCCGAGATCAAGCAGCTGATGCGCTACATGACGCGCGATGAGTCACGCCATGCCAGCTTCATCAACCAGTCACTCAAGGACTTCGGCCTGGGCGTGGACCTGCTCAATCTGAAGCAGACCAAGGCCTACACCTACTTCAAGCCCAAGTACATCTTCTACGCGACCTATCTGTCCGAGAAGATCGGCTATGCGCGCTACATCACCATCTACCGCCAGCTGGAGCGCCACCCCGAGCTGCGCTTCCACCCGATTTTTCGCTGGTTCGAACGCTGGTGCAACGACGAGTTCCGCCATGGCGAATCGTTCGCGCTGCTGATGCGCGCCCAGCCCGAGCTGCTGCGTGGCGCCAACAAACTCTGGATCCGCTTCTTCCTGCTGGCCGTCTACGCCACCATGTATGTGCGCGACCACACGCGGCCCTGGTTGTCGGAGGCCTTGGGTATGGACCCCACCGCCTACGACTACCGGGTGTTCGAGATCACCACCGAGATCAGCCGCCAGGTCTTCCCGCTCAGCCTGGACACCGACAACCCGGCCTTCCGTGCCGGCATGGACCGCCTCTGCGTGCTCTCGGCCGCCAGCGAGCGCGCCAAGCAGCGCGGCGGCCTGATCGGCCGTCTGCAGCAAGGCCTGTGCGCCGCCCGCGCCGCCCTGTGCTTCGGCCGCCTCTACCTGCTGCCCACCCTCAAGCACGAGCTGCCCCGCGACATGCGCGTGGCACCCAGTTGGTGAACCCGCAAGAACTTGGAGTCAGCACCATGCAGCACGGCGGGCCCGCGCTCTACACCCTGCTGCTGTGGTGGTTCAGCACGGGCGTGATCCTGTACCTGAACGGCTTGCCGCGCGCCACGCACAAATGGACGTTCGGCGCGGCGACGGTGCTGCTGGGCGTGGCCTTGTTGGGGGTGGCAGCATCGGCGGACGACACGCGGGTCAGCGGCGCCTACCTGGCCTTCACCTCGGCTTTGGTGGTCTGGGCCTGGCAGGAGGTCGGCTTTTTGCTGGGCTATGTCACCGGCCCGCGGCGCATCGCCTGCCCGCCCGGTGCGCGCGGCTGGCGCCGGGTGGGCCATGCGGTGCTGGCCATCCTCTACCACGAGCTGGCCCTGATCGTGCTGGGCGCCGCCATCGCCGCACTGAGCTGGGGCCAGCCCAACCAGCTGGCGCTCTGGACCTTTGCCGTGCTCTGGCTAATGCGCTTGTCGGCCAAGCTCAATGTCTTCCTGGGTGTGCGCAATCTCAACGAGCAGTTCCTGCCCGAGCATCTGCGCTATATGCACAGCTACTTTCGCCAGCGGCCGGGCAATGGCTTGTTCCCGGTCAGCGTGATCGTCATCAGCGCCCTGACCGGCCTGGCCTGGCACAGCGCCGTGGCCAATCAGCTGGGCGCCTTCGAGACCAGCGCCTGCAGCTTTGTCGCCATGCTGCTGAGCCTGGCCTTGCTGGAGCATTGGTTCATGGTTCTGCCTCTGCCGAGCGAAAAGCTCTGGGACTGGGGCATGCGCTCGCGAGCGCCGCACGCCTGAGCCGAGGCGAGGCGAGGCAAGGCGCGGTGGGCACGCGCCGGCTGGCACCCGCGCGAGTCAGGCATCATGCGGGCCATGACAAACACCCTCGGACTGGCCGCCCGCCTCAAGCACGACACGCGCAGCCTGCACACCCAGGCCGAGCGCAGCGGCGTGATGGCCGATCTCTTGCGCGGCCGCCTGGCGCTGGCCGACTACTGCGCCCTCTTGCGCAATCTTGAAGCCATCTACGCAGCCCTGGAACAAGGGCTGGACCAACACCAGGCCGATGCGCGCCTGAGCCGGCTCTGGCAGCCCGAGCTGCGCCGCCTGCCGGCCCTGGTTCAAGACCTGGAGCGCCTGCACGAGGGCGACTGGCGCGCCGAGCTGGCCCTGATGCCGGCCAGCCAGGCCTATGCCGCCCGCCTGGAACAGCTGGCGCAAGAGCAGCCCCTGCTGCTGCTGGCCCACGCCTACTTGCGCTACCTGGGCGACCTGTACGGCGGGCAGATGATGGCCCGCCTGGTCCGCCAGCACTACGGCCTGTCGGGTGGCGAGGGCACGGCGTTTTATGCCTTTGGCGAAGCCGCTGAGGTGGAGCGTTTGAAGCAGCAGTTTCGCGCCGGGCTCGACGCGCTGAACCTGAGCGCCGAGCAGGCCGATGCCCTGGTGGCCGAGGCCTGCGAGGCCTTTCAAAGGCACCAGCAGCTGTTCGAGGAGCTGCAGCCGGCCACGGCCTGAACAGGCCTGGGCTGCTGCCGCAAGACTACTCCCGCACAGCTACTCGCGGGACAGCAGCTTGCGGATCTGGCCGTACAGCCGCGTCGCCCGCCGGGTCGAGACTTCCAGCTCCTGCAAGAGCGGCGCCACCGGTGGGCCGCCGCGTGCATCGGCAATGTCCATGGCCGCCAGGCTGGCATTGGTGAGGATGGCCGAGATCACCTGATCGGCTTCGCCAGAGGTGGCGGTTGAATCGGTTGCTGAACCGGCCGTTCCAGCCGCTGCCCCAGCCGCACCCGAGGCGTCATGCGCCACCTGGCGTAAGGTCGCCTCCAAGTTGAGGCGTGCGCTGTCGCTGCGGCGCGCCTCGCGCAGATCGATCAGGGTCAGCACCGATCCCAGGGCCAGGCCCTCGCGGCTGGACACCGGCTCGGCATGCACGGCCATGGGCACCGGCTCGCCGTCCAGGCCGATCAGCTCCAGCTCGCGCCGCCAGCCATGCT
>JAIXSD010000029.1 GCA_027484885.1 Rubrivivax sp. | reverse complement strand
GGCCCCTGGGAGCGCTCGCTGGCGATTGCCTCCCATCTGCTGAGCTCGGCGCCGGTCTTGACTGGCGGCCCGATCCAGAGCGATCTGCAACGCACCTACCAGCGCATCGTCCAGGACGGCGAAGGCTACTGCGGCGATTTCGTGCGCAGCTTCATGGCCCTGGCCCATGCAGCAAAGATCCCCACGCGCAGCTGGGGCTTCGCCTTTGATGGCTTCGGCGGTCACGGCCACATCTGGGTGGAAATCTGGAACGAGCCGCTGGCCCGCTGGCAGCTGCTCGATGTGTTCAATAACGTCTATTTCAGCCGGGGCCAGGGGCCGCTGTCGGCGCACGAGGTGCGTGCCGCCTTGCTGGCCCGTGATGCCGAGCTGCGCATGCTGCCCATCGCGCCCCAGGCTCGCCCCGGCTATGTCGAGGAGGCCAAGGCCTGGGAGTACTACCACCGCGGCGAGACCCAGTGGTTCCAGTGGCTGGGCGACAACCTCGAGAGCTATGACCGCGAGCCGGCCGTGCGCCTCACCGGCGCGGTCTCGCGCAGCCTGGAACAGTTTGCTGCCATCGCCACCGGCGTCTATCCCGGCATGGCGATCTGGCCCATGGCCGAGAGCCAGGCGGCCCATGCCCATTTGCGCCGCCTCAAGACCCTCTTGCCCTTGCTGGGCCTGAGTCTGTCGGTGGGCCTGGCTTTGCTGCTGCTCAGCCTGTGGCGTTTGCGCCGCCTGCGTCCAGACTTGCAGGCGTGGTCACGCGAGTACGGCCATGTGCTGCTGGTCGGGCCGCTGCCGCCGCCTGCCGGCGGCATGGCCAACCAGTGCGAGCAGTTGCTGCGCCTGCTCAAGACCGAAGGCGTGCAGGTGCGCCTGCTGCGCAACAACCCGCCGTACCGGCCGGCCTGGACCGGCCGCGTGCCTGTCTTGCGTGCGGTCGTGCGTCTGTCGGGCTATGTGCTGGCGGCACGCCGCGAGATTCGCGGCGCGCGCGTGGTCCACATCATGGCCAACTCGGGCTGGGCCTGGCATCTGTTCGTTCTGCCGGTGGCGCGCCTGGCCTTGTCCCGCGGTGTGCCCTTGATCATCAATTACCGGGGTGGCCTGGCCGATGAGTTCCTGAGCCAGGGGCCGGCCCATGTGCGGCGATTGCTGGCGCGCGCGGATCTGCGCATCACGCCCTCGGCCTTTTTGCAGCGCGTGTTTGCCAAACATGGCCTGAGTGCCGAGATCATTCCCAACATCATCGACCTCTCACGCTTCAAGGCCAAGATGCCTGCATCGGCGGTGAGCGCGCCGGTGCTGCTGGTGGCGCGCAATCTGGAGCCGATTTACGACAACGCCACCGCCATCCGCGCTTTCGCTCGCGTGCGCGAACAGTTCCCCGCGGCGCGCCTGATCGTGGCCGGGGAGGGGCCGGAGCGTGCGGCCTTGCAGCAGCTGTGCGAAACGCTGCAGATCGCATCGGCGGTTGAGTTTGCGGGCCGTGTCAACAATGCCGACATGCCCGCGCTCTACCAGCGCGCCGACCTGGCCCTCAATGCCAGCACCGTGGACAACATGCCCATCTCCATCCTGGAGGCATTCGCCAGCGGTGTCCCGGTGGTGAGCACCGATGCCGGCGGCATTCCCGATCTGCTGGAGTCGGGGCGCACCGGCTTGCTGGTGCCCATCGGTGATGCCGAGGCCATGGCTGACGCAGCGTTGCGCGTGCTGAAGGACCTGGAGCTGGCCCAGGGCTTCAGCCGGGCTGCACACGCCGAGGCCCAGCGTTATGCCTGGTCGGCGGTCAAGCCGCTCTGGTTGGCGGCCTATGCCCATGCAGGCCCGGCCCGCCAACCTGCGGTGGCGCCGTCATCTACCGCCTCCGCCTGAGCTGAGAGAACCGTGAACCTCTACACCGATCTTTGTGCCCGACTGCTCTTCCCCTTGCACGAGAAGCTGAAGGGCCATGACAGCGTGGCCCGGCTGCGCCTGCTGGAACGCAGCCAGTGGCTGGCGCCGGCCGAGTTGCAGGCCTTGCAGCTGGCTCGCCTGCGCGACTTCCTGGGCGATGTGGGGCGCCATGTGCCTTACTACCGCCAGCTTTTCAAGGAGCTGCGCTTCGACCCGGCAGCCCTGCAAAGCCTGGCCGATCTGCGCCAGCTGCCGCGCCTGGACAAGCCATTGATTCGCGCCCAACAGGACACGCTCAAGGCCGAAGACCATGGCGTGCTGAGCCGCTACAACACCGGTGGCTCCTCGGGCGAGCCTCTGATCTTCTACATGGGCAAGGCTCGCAAAAGCCATGATGTGGCGGCCAAATGGCGGGCCACGCGCTGGTGGAATGTGGACATCGGCGACCCCGAGATCGTGGTCTGGGGCAGCCCGATCGAGCTGGGCGCGCAAGACCGGGTGCGCCGCCTGCGCGACGGCCTGATGCGCAGCCACCTGCTGCCGGCTTTCGAGATGAGCGAGGCCAAGCTGGACGCTTTTGTCGCCGACATCCGCCGCATCCGCCCGGCCATGTTGTTTGGCTACCCGTCCAGCCTGTCCCTGATTGCAGCCCATGCCATGAAGCGCGGCGTGAGCATGCGCGACCTCGGCATCCGCGTGGCCTTTGTGACCTCGGAGCGGCTCTACGAAGAGCAGCGCCGATTGATCTCGGAGGCTTTTGCCTGTCCGGTGGCCAATGGCTATGGCGCGCGGGATGCAGGTTTCATCGCCCACCAATGCCCGGCCGGCAGCCTGCACATCAGCGCCGAGGACATGATTGTCGAGACCCTGGATCCGCAGGGCCAGCCAGTGGCCGAGGGTGAGATTGGCGAGATCGTCGTCACCCATATGGCCACGCGCGATTTCCCTTTCATCCGCTACCGCACCGGCGATATGGGCGTGCTGGGCAGCCAGCCTTGCAGCTGCGGCCGCGGCCTGCCGGTGCTGAAAGAGGTGCATGGCCGCAGCACCGATTTCGTGGTGGCGCAGGACGGCACCATCATGCACGGCCTGGCCTTGATTTACACGGTGCGCGATCTGCCCGGCGTCGAGAAGTTCCGTATCGAACAGCTGAGCCTGGATCACACCCAGGTGCAGGTGGTGCGTAACGCTGAATTTGATCCGGCTGGGGTGCTGCGCATCGAGGACGATTTCCGCCGGCGCCTGGGCGCAGGGGTGCGCATCGAGGTGCTGCTGGTGGATGACATCCCGGCCGAAGCCTC
>JAIXSD010000573.1 GCA_027484885.1 Rubrivivax sp. | reverse complement strand
CCGTTGACATTGAGCCGCTCCTGCGGAATGCCCAGCCGGTCGGCGCAGTACAGCACCTGCACGGCAAAGGCCTCGTTCAGCTCCCAGAGGTCGATGTCGTCCACCGTCAGGCCCAGGCGCTGCAAGACCTTGGGCACAGCAAAGACCGGGCCAATGCCCATCTCATCGGGCTCACAGCCGGCCACGGCAAAGCCGAGAAAACGGCCCAGCGGCTGCAGGCCCTCGCGTGCGGCCAGGGCCTCGCTGACCAGCACGCAGGCGCCAGCGCCGTCCGAGAACTGGCTGGCATTGCCGGCCGAGACCAGGCCGCCAGGCAGCGCGCTGCGCAGGTCCTTGATGGCCTCAAAGGTGGTGCCTTCGCGCAGGCCTTCGTCCTGGCTGACCGTCACTTCACGCGTGCTCAGGCCACGCAGCTTGTCGGCCACGCCCATCTGCACGGTGATGGGCGCGATCTCCTCGGCAAAGCGCCCGGCCGCCTGAGCAGCGCAGGCACGCTGCTGGCTTTGCGCACCGTACTGATCCATGCGCTCACGGCTGATGCCGTAGCGCTGGGCCACGGTTTCGGCCGTCTGCAACATGCTCCAGTAGAGCTCGGGCTTGTGCTGTTGCAGCCAGGGCTCCTGCGCCATGTGGCGGTTCATCTCGTTTTGCACGCAGGAGATGCTCTCCACCCCGCCGGCGACAAACACCTCGCCCTCGCCGGCCATGATGCGCTGGGCCGCCAGGGCGATGCTCTGCAGGCCGCTGGAGCAAAAGCGGTTGACCGTCATGCCGCTGACGCTGACCGGCAGGCCGGCGCGCAGGGCGATCTGGCGGGCGATATTGCCGCCGGTCGTGCCCTCGGGGAAGGCGCAACCCATCAGCACATCTTCGACCCGCTCGGGCGCGAGGCCGGCGCGGGCCACGGCGGCCTGCACCACATGGCCGCCCAGGGTGGCGCCGTGGGTCATGTTGAACGCGCCCTTCCAGCTCTTGGCCAGAGGGGTGCGGGCGGTGGACACAATCAGGACGTGGCTCATGGCGATTCAGCTCCGGGATTCTTAAGGTGTTGAGGTCGAGGCGGGAGGGATGTTCAGCTGTTGAAGCTCTTGCCTTCGGCCACCAGTCGCTGCAGCAGGGGTGCGGGCTCCCAGAAGGCCGCATCGTCCCGAGGGTTGCGCGCCAGACGCTTCATGGCCTGCAGCACATTGAAGAGGCCCAGGCTGTCGGCATAGCACATGGGGCCACCGCGCCAGAGCGGGAAGCCGTAGCCGCTGAGGTAGACCATGTCGATGTCCGAGGCGCGCTGGGCGATGCCCTCCTCCAGCAGGCGGGCGCCCTCGTTGATCAGGGCCAGCACCAGGCGCTCGACGATCTCCGCGTCGCCGATCTGGCGCGGCTGCAGGCCCAGGGCGGCGCGGTGCTCGGCCAGCAAGGCCGCCACCTCGGGCGAAGGCAGGGCCTCGCGCCGGCCGGGCCGGTAGTCGTACCAGCCGGCTTGGGTTTTCTGGCCGAAGCGGCCGCGCTCGCACAGGCGGTCGGCGCTTTGCGAATAGCGCTGCTCGGGCCGCTCGATCGCGCGGCGCTTGCGGATGGCCCAGCTGATGTCGTTGCCGGCCAGATCGTTCATGCGGAAGGGGCCCATGGCGAAGCCAAAGGCCTCGGCCGCGCGGTCCACCTGCTCCGGCGAGCAGCCCTCGTCGAGCAGAAAACCGGCCTGGCGCGCGTACTGCTCGATCATGCGGTTGCCGATGAAGCCGTCGCAGACACCGGCCACCACCGCCGTCTTGCGGATCTTCTTGGCCAGGGCCATGGCGGTGGCCAGCACATCGTGGCCGGTGGCCGCGCCGCGCACCACCTCCAGCAGCTTCATCACCTGGGCCGGGCTGAAGAAATGCAGACCCAGCACATCCTGCGGGCGGCGGGTGAATCCGGCAATCGTATTGATGTCCAGGGTCGAGGTGTTGGAGGCCAGGATGGCACCGGGCTTGGCCGCGGCGTCGATCTGTTCGAAGACCTGGCGCTTGACGGCCAGGTCCTCGAACACCGCCTCGATCACCAGATCGGCCTCGGCAATGTCGGCATAGCTCAGGCTGCCGCGCAGCAGGGCCAGGCGCGCGTCCAGCTTGTCCTGCTTGAGTTTGCCCTTGCTCAGCTGCGCCTCGTAAGCGCCACGAATGCGGGCCAGGCCACGCTCCAGCGCCTCGGCCTGGCTCTCCAGCAGCACGACGGGCAGGCCGGCGTTGAGGAAGTTCATGGCGATGCCGCTGCCCATGGTGCCGGCGCCGATCACCGCCACCTGGCGGATCTCGCGCAGCGGCGTGCCGGGCGGCAGATCGGCGATCTTGGACGCCGCCCGCTCGGCCACAAACGCATGGCGCAGCGCCTTGGACTCGGGCGTGATCATCAGGGCCGCAAAGCCCTCGCGCTCGGCGCGCAGGCCTTGCTCGAAAGGCAGGTTCACGGCTGCAGCCACCGCCTCCAGGCAGCGCAGGGGCGCGGGGAAATTGCGGCTCCGCGCAGCCACCATGTTTCGAGCGAACTGGAAGAAGGCCTCGGGGTTGGGATGCGTGGCCGGGAGGTCGCGCACGCGCGGCAGCGGGCGCTGCGCGGCGATCTCGGCTGCAAAGGCCAGGGCCGCTTCCAAGACCTCGCCGGCCACCACACGGTCGAACAGCTTCTGCCCCGGCACCTGGGCCAGCACTTCGGCGGCCACGATCTCGCCGCTGACGATCAGGTTCAGCGCCGCCTCCACACCCAGGGCACGCGGCAGGCGCTGCGTGCCGCCCGCGCCGGGCAGCAGGCCCAGTTTCACCTCGGGCAGGGCGACCTTGGTGCCGGCTGCCACCACGCGGTAGTGGCAGCTCAGGGCCAGCTCCAGGCCGCCGCCCATGCAGACGCTGTGCACGGCCGCCACCACCGGCTTGCTGCAGGCTTCGACCAGCGCCACCACGCTGGGCAGATTGGGCTCGCTCATGGCCTTGGGGCTGCCGAACTCCTTGATGTCGGCCCCGCCCGAGAAGGCCGCGCCGGCGCCCGTCATCACCACGGCCGTGACGGTCGGGTCGGCCTCGGCCCGCTCGATGGCGGCAACGATGGCCTGGCGTGTCGCCAAGCCCAGGCCGTTGACCGGCGGATTGTTCAGGGTGATGACAGCGGTGCTGCCTCGGACTTCGTACAAAGCGGTCATGGTGGGGCCTTGTGAACAGGTTCGAACCGAGGGCGCAGACACGAGGGTCGGCCCGAAAAATAGAACGATCGTTCGATTCTAGGCAGGCGGCGGCGCGCTGTCCTGTCCCTGCGGCGACAGGCCGGGTCTGCGGACCTCAGGGTTAGCCCGGATCGGCCGGCTTGCGCCTAATATGCGCGGCCTTCCAGAATCGAAACCTATGCGTCTTTCACTGCGTCCCCCTCGGTTTCTTGCCGCCGTCCTGCAGCCCGACATCCCCAGCGATCCGGCGCTCTGCCCCAACTGCGGCAGCCGTTTCGCCGAGCCTCGGCCGAACTACTGCGGTGAATGCGGGCAGGAATCCAGGGTGCGCGCACCGACCCTGGGCGAATTCACCCAACAGCTCGGTGGCGCCTACATTTCGATGGAAGGCGCACTCTGGCGCACGCTCTGGCGGCTGCTGCTCCTGCCCGGGCAGCTGACGCTGGAGTATCTGAAAGGCCGGCGCCGCCGCTATGTGCTGCCGCTGCGCCTCTACCTGACCATCAGCGTGCTGGCCTTGCTGGCCCTGCGCCTGGTGACGGCGCCCAAGCTGGAGGCGCAAGCCGAGGAGGACGCGCGAGAAGAAGCGGCCGCCGTCGTCGTCGCGGCATCGGCGCCGGCATCCTCGGCGCCGACTTCCTTGGCGCAGCGTGCAGGCGTTCCGGCATCGGCGCCAGCCTCGGCAGCGCGCGGCGCCGTGGTGGAGCTGGACCCGGGCGACGACCAGAACTTCCAGGTCGGTGGCCTGTTGGGCCTGCGCTTTGGCGTCAAGGACCAAAAGTTCTTCTGCGAGGGCCTGCCCGTGTCCATGTGCAAGCGCCTGGAGAAGCGCCTGGCCCAGGGTCGCGGGCATCTGAAGCAGGAAATCCTGCATGTGGTCATGCGCAGCCTCAACAACCTCGGCCTGACGATGTTCTTTCTGCTGCCGGCCTTTGCCCTGTGGCTGAAGCTGATCTTCATTGACAAGCGCCTGCGCTACACCGAGCACCTGGTCTTTGCCCTGCATCTGCATGCCTTCTGGTTCGCCATGCTGCTGCTGATGCTGGTCCCGCTGGAAGGGCTGCAGCTCACAGCCACGCTGGCCAGCATGGGCTACCCCCTGGTCGCCATCCAGCGGGTCTACCGCACGCGCTGGTGGAGCACGCTGCTGCGGACCTCGCTGCTGGCCACGCTCAATGTGTGTGTGACCTCCCTGGTCATTGCCCTGCTCTTCCTGGCCAATCTGGTGAGCTGAGCCTAGGCACGAGCGGGCTGGGCCGCCCACAATGCGCGGGCGCGGCGCGATCTCTTGTCATCCGCCCGCCCGCTGCCCATGCCCACTCCCACACGCCGCAAGGCCACCCATTTGCTGAGCGCCCGCGAGCTGCGCGGCCTGGCCCAGCTGGCCACCCAGGGCACGCTGGGCGTGACCGACATCGTCGAAGGCATGCACCAGGCCGTCTGGTCGCGGCTGGGGCTGCAAGGCCGCCGCGAGGAAGAAAAAGCCCGCAGCGCCGGCCTGACCGGCCTGACCGGCCTGGTCTACCGCAGCATCCGCGGCAGCACCCGCCTGCTGGGCCGGGGTGTCGACCAGCTGCTGGCTGCCTGGCCGGCCGACGACAGCCAAGAGGCCAGCGAGCCCTCGCCCCAGCGCCTGGCACTGCTGGCGGCACTCAACGGCGTGATGGGCGACCACCTGGCCGAGAGCGGCAACCCGCTGGCCCTGGCGATGACGGTGCAGAACCCCGATGCGGCCCATGCCGCGCCCACGGGCCACCTGCTGCTGCTGATCCACGGCCTGTGCATGAACGACCTGCAATGGCGCAGCGTCAATGAAGGCGGCCACAGCCATGACCATGGCGAGATGCTGGCCCGCGCCCTGGGCGCCAACCGGCTCTACCTGCGCTACAACTCGGGCCGCCACATTTCAGAGAACGGCCGCGATCTGGCGCAGCTGCTGCAGCAGACCGTGGACGCCTGGCCGGTACCGGTGACGTGCATCACCCTCATCGGCCACAGCATGGGCGGCCTGGTGGCGCGCAGCGCCCTGCAGCTGGCACAGGACCAGGGTCTGGGCTGGCGCGAGCGTGTGCACAGCCTGGTCTGCCTGGGTTCGCCACACCAGGGTGCGCCGCTGGAGCGGGCCGGGCATTGGATCGACCTGCTGCTGGGCAGCAACCGCCACAGCGCCCCGCTGGCCCGCCTGGGCCAGCTGCGCAGCGCCGGCATCACCGATCTGCGCCACGGCCTGGTGCAAGACGCCGACTGGCAGGGCCGTGACCGCTTTGCCGCCGGCCATGCGCCGCATCAACCCATGCCCTTGCCAGAAGGAATCGCCTGCTACGCGTTGGCCGGCACCACGGCCGCCAAGCGCAGCCCGATGGCCGACCGCCTGCTGGGCGATGGCCTGGTGCCCTTGCGCAGCGCCCTGGGCGAGCATGAAGACCCCGCGCTGCGCCTGGACTTCGCGCCCGAGGCGCGCCACATCGCCTACCGCACCGGCCATCTGCAGCTGCTCAGCAGCCCGGCGGTCAGCCGGCAGCTGCTGGCCTGGCTGGCGCCCTCACCCGCCGGTTCCAAGTAAGGCTAAAGCGCTTCAGAGCCCGCGCAGCAGCTGCTGCACTTCGGCCTGGTTGCCGTACTGCTTGCCCGCGGTGGCCAGGCGGTTCAGCTCGGCCGCGGCCAGGCGCTTGTCCCCGGACTTGAGGTAGAGCTTGGCCAGACGCAGGCGCAGATCGTGGTTCTGCGGCTGCAGCTCCAGGGCCTGGTTCTGCACCTCGATGGCGCGCGGCAGCTTGTTCTCCGCCTCCAGCACCGAGGACAAGGTGTCCAGGAAGGGTGCCTGCTTGGGCGCCAGCTGCACCGCCTTCTCGGCCAGGGCCAGGGCGCCGGGCTTGTTGAGCTTCATGCCCAGCCAGGCCAGGTTGTTGAGCACCGCCGGGTTTTCGGGCTGCAGCTTCTGCACCGCGGCAAAGCGCGATTCAGCCGCCTGCAGCTGGCCCTGGGTCAGCTCGACACCACCGATGTAGAACAGGAACTCGGCATCGTCCGGATGGGCTTTGAGCCAATCGGCCGTGTGCTTGTCGGCCTCGGCCTTGTTGCCGGCGGCGCTCAGCACATAGTGCAATTTGCTGGCGATGGCGCTGTCGGGCGCCTTGTCCAGGCTGCGGCGCATGGCGGCCGCGGCCGGCACCCAGGCTTTTTGCTGAGCCTGGACATCGCCTTCCAGGCTGTAGCCCAAGGGCGAGCCCGGCGCGCGCTTTTGCAGGGCGGCGGCCGTGGCCAGGGCTTCCTTGACCTCGCCATTGCTCAGCTGCACCTCGCCCAGGCGGCGCTGCACGACCAGATTGTCGGGGGCCAGCTCGAGCGCACGCTTGAGGTGGCCGATGGCGGTGGGGTATTTCTTCAGGGCCACATAGACCTCGGCCAGGCGCAAGGACGGCAGCGGCGAGCGCGGCTGGGCGCGAGCCAAGGCGTTGAAGGACTCCAGTGCCTGCTGGTACTCACCGGCTAGGGCACGGGCGCGGCCCTGGGCTTCCATCAGCTCGGCACTTTCCGGCAAGGCGGCCACGCCCTGCTCGGCAGCACTGAGTGCGGCCTTGAGGTTTTGCGATTTCAGATGGAAATCGATCAGGGCCACGCGGGCTGCCGGGGCATTGGGCTTGGTGGTGATGGCCTTGGTGATCATGGCCTCGACCTCGGCCTTGGCGCCACCGGCCTGCTCATGCAGCTCGGCCAGGGCCAGCTGGGCGTTGACGTTGTCGGGCTGGGCCACCAGCAGGGTCTCGAAGCGCTTCTTGGCGGCGGCCGGTTGCTTGTCGTTCAGGTCCAGCGAGGCCAGCAAGGCGGCGGCCGGATAGAAGGTGGCGTCCACCTTCAGGGCCTGCTCCAGGCTCTTGCGCGCGGCCGGCACATCGCGGCGGGCCAGGTAGACCAGACCGCGCAGATTGTGGGCCATGGGCTTGTTGGGCTGCTTGCGCTCCAGCACCTCAATGGCGGCCAGGGCCTTGTCGAGGTCGCGGCGCTGCAGGTGGGCACGGATCAGGGCCACATCGGCCACGGTGTTGGGGTCGGCATCCGAGATGGTCTTGAGCTCGGCCAGCACCTCTTCGGGCGAGGCCGTACCCACCTTGCCCAGGGCCAGCTGGGTGCGGCTGCGCATATCGCTGGGGTTGAGCTTGGCGGCCTGGGCAAAGTAGGCGGCGGCCTTTTTGTCATCGCCGTTCTGGCGGTAGGCCTCGCCGGCCAGAGAGAAGAGCTGGGCGTCCACCACATTGCCGTTTTGCAGCAGCGGCGAGATCACGGCCACGGCGCGCGCGGGCCGGCCGGTCAGCAAATAGACCTGGGTCAGCATGCGGCGGGCAATGCCGAGATTGGGCGCCAGCTTGAGGGCCTTGCCCAAATGCTCCTCGGCCTGCACATAGCCCTTGAGCTCAAACTCGACCGCGCCGGCCAGCTGCAGGGCCAGGGGGTTCTCGGGCGCTTGCTTGAGCAGCTGCTGGCTGAGCTCGCGGGCGCGGTTGAAATCGCGCTGGCGGAAGCTCAGCAGGGCTTCGAAGTACACGGTTTGCGGGTGGCTGGGCAGCACTTTCTTGAGTGCCGCCAGCTGCTCGGTGGCGGCCGGCAGGTCGCCGTTGTCCAGCCAGAAATTGAGCAGGCCGGTGTGGGCCGCGGCATCGCCGGGCTGCAGCTTGATGGCCTCGCGGTAGGCCTCGACCGCCGCCTTGGCCGCGCCTGCCAGCTGGGCACCGCCCTCTGCACCCGAGGCGCCTGCCTGGGCGGCGCTGGCCGCCTCCGCCTGCGCTTGCGCGCCCTCGACCCGGCGGCCGACCATCAGGATGTCGCCCTTGAGGCGCCAGACCTCGGCCAGCTTGGGGTCGCGCTGCAAGAGGCTGTCGATCATCTGCAGGGCGCCGGCGAAATCGCCATCGCGCGCCTTCAGGCGCACTTGCAGGGTCTGGGTGGGCGGGTAGTCCGGCTGCAGCTGCAGGGCTTCGGCGATGGCGGCATTGGCCTTGTCCGAGGCGCCGGTCGATTCAAATGCGATGGCCAACGAGGTCAGCAGATCGGCCTGGGCCTTGGGATCGCCGAGCTTGGTGTTGCCCTGCTGCTCGATCAGCTGCTTGAAGGCTTCATTGCCCACCTGGGCGCGGGCCAGAAGCGGCACGACCTGGTCGGCGGAGAATTTCAGCGTGATGGCCTTGCCCAGCTCGACCTCGGCCGAGCGGCTGTCACCGACATCGAGAAAGGCCTTGCCCAGCATGAAGCGCGCCTCGCCCGATTCGGGCGACTTCTGCAAGGCGTTCTTGAGCTGGATGATGGCGGTCTTGCTGTCGCCCTTGCCGATCGAGGTCTTGGCCGAAGCCATCAGGCTGTCATAACTCTCTCCGCCACAGGCTGCCAGAAGGCAGGCGGTCAACAGACTGGTGGCGATCAGCTTGGGCGTGGACATGGGCGGAGGGGGCGGCAAACGCGCGTTCAATGAATGGCTGGAGATGGACACCCCGCCACCCATGAGCTGCAGGTGGACGAGGCGGGACAGGCAAAGCCGCCAAAGTATAGGGTCCGGTTTGTGCCCGCCGAGCCGCCCAAGCCCCTCGCCCGAGGGGCCCGGGCCTGGTTCAGGCCTCAGGCAGGCGATGGCTGCGAAATTGTTCGCGCAACTTGAGCTTTTGCAACTTGCCGGTGGCGGTGTGCGGCAGCTCGCTGAGGAAGACCACATCGTCCGGCACCTGCCAGGCTGCCACCTGGCCGGCATAAAAGCTCAGCAAGGCCTCACGGCTGACGCTCGCGCCCGGCTTGAGCACCACCAGCAGCAAGGGCCGCTCGTCCCATTTGGGATGCGGGCAGGCGATCACGGCCGCCTCCTGCACGGCCGGGTGGGCCATGGCGATGTTCTCCAGCTCGATGGAACTGATCCACTCGCCGCCGGACTTGATCACGTCCTTGCTGCGGTCGGTGATCTGCATGAAACCCTCGGCATCGATGGTGGCCACATCGCCGGTCGGGAACCAGCCCGGCTCACCGTCCAGGCTGACCAGGGGCGAAGTCTCCTGGCCGAAATAACCCGAGATCACCCAGGACCCGCGCACCAGCAAATTGCCGGCACTCTGGCCGTCCCAGGGCAGGGCCTGGCCGGCGTCATCGGCAATCGCCATGTCGATGCCGTAAATCACCCGGCCTTGCTTTTCCAGCAAGCGCTGCTGTGCCTCGGCCGGCAGGGCCAGCTGGCGCGATGTGAGCTTGGACAAGGTGCCCAGCGGCGAGAGCTCGGTCATGCCCCAGGCGTGGATGACCTCGACGCCAAAGTCCTGCTGCAAGGTCTTCATCATGGCCGGCGGGCAGGCCGAGCCGCCGATCACCGTGCGCTTGAAGCTGCTGAACTTCAGGCCCTGGCTCTGCACATGCTGGAGCAGGCCCAGCCAGACCGTGGGCACGCCGGCACTGAAGGTGACGCCCTCGCTCTCGAACAGCTGGTAGAGCAAAGCCCCATCGAGAAACGGCCCCGGCAGCACCAGCTTGCAGCCGACCAGCGCGCAGCTGTAGGGCAGGCCCCAGGCATTGACATGGAACATGGGCACAACCGGCAGCACCACATCGCGCGAGGAGCAGTCCATGGCATCGGGCAGGGCCGAGGCAAAGGCATGCAGCACGGTCGAGCGGTGGCTGTAGACCGCGCCCTTGGGGTGGCCGGTGGTGCCTGAGGTGTAGCAGATGCTGGACGCCGTGTGTTCGTCGAACTCGGGCCAGACATAGGCCCCGTCTTCCGCCGCCAGCAGCTCTTCAAAGCACAGCAGGCCGGGCAGCGCGCTGCTGTCCGGCATGTGGGCGCGGTCCGTCATCAGCACGAAATGCTCGATCTGGCCCAGGGCCGGCGCGAGCTTCTCAACCAGGGGCAGGAGGTTCAGGTCGAAGCAAAGCACCCGGTCCTGCGCGTCCTGGGCGATCCAGGCGATCTGCTCCGGGAACAGGCGCGGGTTGATGGTGTGGCAGACCAGGCCGGAGCCCGACACGCCGTAGTAGATCTCCAGATGCCGGTGGCCGTTCCAGGCCAGGGTGGCGACCCGATCCCCGGGCTGGCAGCCCAGGCGAGCCAGGGCCTGGGCCAGCTGGCGGGCCCGAAACTCGGTCGCGGCCCACGTGCTGCGGTGCACATCGCCCTCCAGCCGCTTGCTGACGATCTCCGTGTCCCCGCTGTGCCGGGCCGCATGCTTGAGCAGCGATGAAATCAACAAGGGCATGGCCATCATCTGACCCATCAATCCGGCGGGGCTGGGCATCGTTGTGTCTCCTGTGGTGCTCGCTCCGAGAGCGCCGGGCCAGTCTATGCCAGCGCCCCGGCCGCCAGCAGCCCCACAGACCCTGAGGCCAGGGGTGGCTGGCTACACTGAGGCGATGAGTTTTCCAAGCGCCTCGCCGCCCCGGGCCGAACACTGGCGGAACCGTTTTGCCAGCCTGGGCCCGGCCTTTTTCACCGAGCTGCCGCCGCAAGGCATGCCGCAACCGGTGTGGGTGGCGCACAGCGCCACTTGTGCCGCCGAGCTCGGCTGGCCCGAGGACTGGTGGCAGCGCGAGGACTGGAACGCCTTGCAGGTGCTCAGCGGCAATGCCGCCTGGCCCGGCATGCGCAGCCTGGCCAGCGTCTACAGCGGCCACCAGTTCGGCGTCTGGGCCGGCCAGCTCGGCGATGGCCGCGCCCACCTGCTGGGCGAAATTCGCACCCCCAGCGGCAGCCTGGAGCTGCAGCTCAAGGGCGCAGGCCTCACGCCCTACTCACGCCGCGGCGATGGCCGCGCGGTGCTGCGCTCCTCGATCCGCGAGTTCCTTTGCTCGGAGGCCATGCACGCACTGGGCATCCCCAGCACCCGCGCCCTGGCCCTGACGGCCTCGGCCCTGCCGGTGCGACGCGAGAGCCTGGAGACGGCCGCCATCGTCACCCGCGTGGCACCGAGCTTTCTGCGCTTCGGCCATTTCGAACACTTCGCCCACCACCAAAAGCCGGCGCAGCTGCGCCAGCTGGCCGATCACTTCATCGCCGAACATGCGCCCGCCTGCCTTGAGTCAGGCGCGCCCTACCTCGCCCTGCTGGAACAGGTGGCACGCCAGACCGGCCGCCTGCTCGCCCACTGGCAGGCCGTGGGCTTCTGCCACGGGGTGATGAACACGGACAATATGTCCATGCTGGGCCTGACCATTGACTACGGCCCCTTCGGCTTCCTCGACGGTTTCAACCCCGGCCACATCTGCAATCACTCCGACCACCAAGGCCGTTATGCCTTCGCGCGCCAGCCCAGCATGGCCTTCTGGAATCTGCATGCCCTGGCCCAGGCCCTGCTGCCCTTGATCCAGAACGAGGGCGAGGACCCCGAGGCCGCCAGCGAGCGGGCGCTTGATGCCATCGAGCCCTACAAGCAGGCCTTCAGCGATCACTTCATCGCCCTGATGCGGGCCAAGCTGGGCCTGCACAGCGCGCAGGCCGAGGACACCGCCCTGATCGACGACTGGCTGCGCCTGCTGGCCGCCGCCCAGGTGGACTACACCATCGCCCACCGCCGGCTCAGCCAGTTCGGGCTGCAAGACGACCCGGCCCTGCTGCGCGATCTCTTCCTCGACCGCGAGGCCTTCGATGCCTGGGCCCTGCGTTACCGCAGCCGCCTGCAGGCCGAGGCCAGCCAGGACGCCGCACGCCAGGCGGCCATGCGCGCCGTCAACCCGGCCGTGGTGCTGCGCAACCATCTGGCCGAGGGCGCCATCCGCGCCGCCCAGGCGGGTGATTTCTCCGAAACCCAGCGCCTGCTGCAGGTGCTGCAGCGGCCGTTTGACGAGCCCACGCAGGGCAGCGACGCGGCCTTCCCGCCCGACTGGGCCCACACCCTGGAGGTTTCCTGTTCATCATGAGCGATCACAAAAAACACTACCCGGTGCAAAAGACCGACGCCGAGTGGCGCGAGCAGCTGGACCCGATGCAGTACCAGGTGGCCCGCCAATCCGGCACCGAGCGCGCCTTCACCGGCAAGTACTGGGACCATTTCGAGAAGAACGGCCTCTACCGCTGCGTCGGCTGCGGCGAAGCGCTGTTCGCGCCCGAGACCAAGTTCGATGCTGGCTGCGGCTGGCCCAGCTACTGGGCGCCGGTCAACTCGGAGCTGATCGAGCGCATCGTCGATGAGAGCCACGGCATGGTGCGCATCGAGGTGCGCTGCAACAACTGCGGCTCCCACCTGGGCCATGTCTTCCCGGACGGCCCCGAGCCCACGGGCGAGCGCTTCTGCATCAACTCGGCCGCGATAGACTTCGCGCCCCGGACCTGAGTTCCGCCAGGCCGACCTTACTGCGGTGCCACGCCGGCCCGCCATGCCCATGAAGCTCCTGCTCGATTTCCTGCCGCTGATCCTGTTCTTTGCCACCTTCAAGTACGCCGATGCGCACAAGGACTGGGCCGCGGCCTTCGCCACCGAGCATTTCGGCTTCATGGTGTCGGGCGGCAAGGTCGGCACCGAAGAGGCCGCCGTGCTGCTGGCCACCCTGGTGGTGATGGTGGCCACGCTGACCCAGGCCCTGCTGCTCAAGCTGCGCGGCAAGAAGATCGACCTGATGCTCTGGATCAGCCTGGCCCTGGTCGTGGTGCTGGGCGGGGCCACCATCTGGTTCCACAACGAGACCTTCATCAAGTGGAAGCCCACCGGCCTGTACTGGGGCATGGCCCTGGTGTTCTGGGGCTCGGCCCAGTTCTTCAAACGCAATCTGATCCAGAAGATGCTGGGCGCCGAGCTGGAGCTGCCCGCCTTCGCCTGGCAGAACCTGAACCGCGCCTGGGTGCTGTTTTTCGCCACCCTCGGTATTGCCAATCTCTACGTGGCCTACAACTTCTCGACCTCGACCTGGGCCGACTTCAAGGTCTTCGGCGTCACCGGCCTGATTCTGGTGTTCACCGTGGCACAAGGCGTCTACCTGAGCCGCCACCTGCCCGAGCAAGCCGCCGAGGACAAGGCCGAAGAGAAAAACGCACCGGCCCAGGAAGCACAAGGACCCCAGGCATGAGCCACCCCGCCCTGAGCCAGGAAATCCATGCCCGGCTGCAAGCCGCCCTCAGCCCCGAGTCGCTCGAGGTGCAGGACGACAGCCACCTCCACGCCGGCCATGCCGGCGCCCGGGAAGGTGGGCATTACTCAGTGCGCATCTGCAGCAGTCGCTTCGCCGGACTGGGCCGCGTGGCGCGCCATCGGCTCGTATATCATTCGCTGGGTGAGTTGATGCAGCAAGGCATCCACGCGCTGGCGATCGACGCCAGCACACCCCAAGAAAACTGATTCTTCACACAATCGATCAGCGCCGATACGGCGCATTTTTTTAGCCTAAAGCCCTACCCATGAAGAAGTTTGTGCTTGCCGCCTCCGTCGCGGCCCTGTCCGCTGCGCTCCTGCCCATGTCGGCCAGCGCGCAGAACCTCGCCATCGTGAACGGCAAAGCCGTGCCCAAGGCACGCGCCGAGCAGCTGATCGGCCAAGTCACCAAGAGCGGCCAACAGCCCCGCACCCCGGAGCTGGAAACCCAGGTCAAGGATGAAGTCGTGCTGCGCGAGATCTTCATGCAGGAGGCCGAGAAGCGCGGCATCCCGGCCAGCGCCGACTACAAGGCCCAGATGGAACTGGCCCGCCAGAGCATCCTGATCCGCGAACTGTTCGCCGACTACGCCAAGAAGAACCCCGTCACCGACGCGGATGCCAAGGCCGAGTACGACAAGTTCAAGGCCCAGAACAGCGGCGAAGAAGTGCGCGCCCGCCACATCCTGGTCGAGAAGGAAGAAGACGCCAAGGCCCTGATCGCCCAGATCAAGGCCGGCGCCAAGTTCGAAGAGCTGGCCAGCAAGAACTCCAAGGACACCGGCTCTGCCGCCAACGGTGG
>JAIXSD010000589.1 GCA_027484885.1 Rubrivivax sp. | reverse complement strand
GTGCTGGTGAAGAAGTACTGCAGCGCGCGGCCAATTTCCTGCGACAGGCTGTCCACAAAGGGATTCAGCACCGCCACCTCGAAATCCTCGGGCAGGTCGTTGGAGAGCTTCTTCTGCTCCGCCTCTTCGAAAGAGAAGCCGTATTGGCGAGAGATCAGCTGGGTCAGCTGCGAGCCCCCAAAGGCCTGGTCTCGGTCGTAGAGCATTTCATCGTCGCGCAGAACCTTGAGGCTGGTGGTGTCCGCACCGATCTCGAACAGCGCGACCAGGGCGTCCTTGCCCGCATTGGGCAGGTTGGCAATCAGGCGCCCCATGGCCATGCGCGAGGCATGCGATTCAATGTCCAGCACCACCGGCCGCAGACCAGCGGCTTCGGCCAAGCCCTGGCGGTCTTGAACGCGATCCTTGCGCGAGGCGGCGATCAGCACTTCCACATCGCCGACCGAGGTCGGGCTAGGGCCGATCACGCAGAAATCCAGGCTCACCTCGTCCAACGAGAAGGGGATGTACTGGTTGGCCTCGGCTTCGACCTGAATCTCCAGCTCTTCCTCGCGCAACCCGGCGGGCAGCATGATCTTCTTGGTGATGACGGCCGATTGCGGCATGGCCAGCACGGCATCGCGGGTGCGGCTGCCGCTGCGCGCCACCACACGGCGCACGGCATCGGCCACTTCGTCGAATTTCTCGATTTGACCGTCGGTGATCCAGCCCTTTTCGAAGGACTCGGTGGCAAAACGCTCCAACACGAATTCACCACTGGCGGTCTGGCCCAGTTCAACCAGCTTGACGCTCGAGGAACTGATATCGAGCCCAATCATCGGCGGGTGCTTGCGACCCAACAAAACGTCAAGTATGCCCATGACGCGAATCCCCCAACGTTTTTGCGCCGGACTGTTAATAAGTTACTTGAATGCTAGCAGCAAAGACATTGACCGCCCAAGGAAAAGCGGTCACAGCTGGTAACAGCTCGTTGCGTAACATACACGAGCAAGAAGGCCGTGGATGCCCCGAAAAACACCGAGAAGACGGTGCATTCAAACCATCGAAGCAGCCCTTATTTCCAGCGCAAACCTAATTTTCCCGAAATACGGAGCGGGGCAAGGCCGAAACAAGCCGGGATAACAGGCTCGATGCCGCGGACAGGCACGCAAAGCCAAATCGGGACGAAGCCTGGGGCCGGCGGATTCGCCGGGCTCTTGGCCGAAAAGCCATTCCTATAATGCGCCGACCCATCCGGAGGCCCATGAGCGACGCCCACAAGAACACCTCTCAGTCCGCAGCGTCTGAGTCCCGAAACGCGAGCACGTCGGGCGCCATGCGCGGCCTGACCCGGGTACTGGCCTGGCTGTTCGGCCTGGCGGCCGCTGGCAGCGTGGCTGTGCTCATGCTGGTCGCCCTGGCCCTGGCCATGGCCTACCCCAACCTGCCCGATATCAGTGGCCTAACCGACTACCGACCCAAGCTGCCGTTGCGCGTTTTGTCGGCCGACGGCCAGCTCTTGGCCGAATTTGGCGACGAAAGACGGAACTTCCTGCCGATCAAGGAGATCCCCAAGGTCATGCAGGACGCGGTGCTGGCGATTGAAGATGCCCGCTTCTACCAACATGGCGGCGTGGACTACCTGGGCGTGATCCGTGCCGGCCTGGCGAATGTGGGCGAGTCCCGCAGCCAGGGCGCCTCCACCATCACCATGCAGGTGGCGCGCAACTTCTACCTCTCGACCGAGAAGACCCTGACCCGCAAGATCTACGAGATCCTGCTCGCGCTGAAGATTGAAAACGCGCTGAGCAAGGAGCAAATCCTCGAGATCTACATGAACCAGATTTTCCTGGGCCACCGAGCTTATGGTTTTGCCGCCGCCAGCGAGGTGTATTTCGGCAAACCCATCCAGGAGATCACGATTGCCGAGGCCGCCATGCTGGCCGGCCTGCCCAAGGCCCCTTCCGCCTACAACCCGATCAACAACCCACGCCGTGCCACCATCCGCCAGCAGTACATCATCGAGCGCATGTTGGAAAACGGCTACATCACCGAGGAACAACGCGACGCGGCCAAGGCCCAAAAACTGCGCCTGCGCCCGGTGAATGAAACGCCCAGCCACGCCGAATTTGTGACCGAGGCGGCCCGCCAGCTGATTTACAACCAGTACGGCGACGAGGCCTACACCCGCGGCCTGAATGTGTACCTGACCCTCAAGGCCGACGAACAAAACGTGGCCTACCGCGCCCTGCGCCGCGGCATCCTCAATTTCGAGCGCCGCCAGGTCTACCGCGGCCCCGAGGCCTATGCCGACCTGCCGGGCAACCCGGCCGACCTGGACAGCCGCATCGCCGAAGCCCTGAACGACCATCCGGCCAACGACGAGTTGCTGGCCGCCGTGGTACTGGAAGCCAGCCCGAAAAAGGTGGTGGCTGCCCTGCAAAGCGGCGAAACCGTGACCATCACCGGCGAAGGCCTGAAGCCGGCGACCTCGGGCCTGGCCGAGAACGGCAACCCCAAGACCCGCGTGCGCCGCGGCGCCATCATCCGCGTGGTGAAAGCACCGCTGGCCGCCAAACCCAGCCAGGAAGAATGGACCATCACCCAGCTGCCGGTGGTCGAAGGCGCTTTCGTCTCGCTCGACCCGCGCAATGGCCGCGTGCGCGCCATGGTGGGAGGTTTTGACTATGCCAAGAGCAAGTTCAACCATGTGACCCAGGCCTGGCGCCAACCCGGCTCCAGCTTCAAGCCCTTCATCTACTCGGCGGCGCTGGAAAAAGGCTTCACGCCCAGCACCATCGTGAACGACGCGCCGCTGTTCTTCGACGCCTCCACCACCGGCAGCCAGCCCTGGGAGCCCAAGAACTACGACGGCACCTTCGACGGCCCCCTGCCCTTGCGCAAGGCCCTGGCCAAGTCCAAAAACATGGTGTCCATCCGTGTGCTCAACTCCATCGGCGTCCATTACGCGCAGGAGTGGATCACCCGCTTCGGCTTCGAAGCCGAGAAGCACCCGGCCTACCTGACCATGGCGCTCGGCGCCGGCTCGGTAACGCCGATGCAAATGGCCCAGGGCTACGCCGTGTTTGCCAATGGCGGGCATCGCATCACGCCGCAGCTGATCGCCAAGCTGACCGACAACAAGGGCCGCCTGCTCTACGAAGCGCCGCAGCTGGAAGTGGGCGAAGACAGCCGTGTGATCGAAGCGCGCAATGCCTTCCTGATGACCAGCCTCTTGCAAGAGGTGACGCGCAGCGGCACGGCCGCCCGAGCCCAAGCCCAGCTCAAACGCCCCGACATCTACGGCAAGACTGGCACCACCAACGACTCAATGGACGCCTGGTTCGCCGGCTACCAGCAAGAGGTGGTGGCCGTGGTCTGGATGGGTTATGACCAGCCCAAGAAGCTGGGCGACCGCGAAACCGGCGGCGGCCTGTCGCTGCCGATCTG
>JAIXSD010000740.1 GCA_027484885.1 Rubrivivax sp. | reverse complement strand
TGCGCCCAATCCCAGACCTGGTTGCCCAGACGGGGCTCGACCCCGAACTTGTCATTCAAGCGGATCTCGGCGATGCGGTGGATCTGGCGCAGGCACTCGGCCCGCTCGACCTCGGCCGGTTGAGCCAAGCGGCGCGCAAAGGTGGCAATGATCTCGGCCCGGCCCAGGCCCAGGCCCCGCGGCCCGCGCACGGCCAGGATGAAGGGCCAACCGAAACGCGCGTTGTAGTCAGCATTGAGCTGCTGGATGCGCGCGAACTCCTCCGGGCTGCAGTCGCTCAGGCCCGCGCGGCTTTGCTCATCGGTGGATTCGGCCGTCAGGCTGCGCGCCAGCATGGCCTTGCCGGCCAGCTCGGGGTGGGCGCGGATCAGGCCCAGCTGCTCGACCTCGCTGGCCTCGCGCACGACCTGGGCCAGGGCTTGCTTCAGCGCCGTCAAGGTCTTGAGAGGCCGTGCGGCCGAAGCCCGCCGTGCGATCCAGGGCGAGTGTTCGTAGACGCCGTCCAGCAGGGTGACAAAGTCCTCGACGCTGGCCGCGTTCAAGGTATTCAGGTTCAGGCTCATGGCTCAGCGTTCCCAGACAAAAGCGGAGTTGGCGTCGAAGGGGTGGGTGGCGCGCCAGTGGCGGGCGATGTCGATGCGGCGGCAGATCCAGACCCGATCGTGCTGCTGCACATGGTCCAAAAAGCGCTGTAGCGCCCGCATGCGGCCGGGCCGGCCGAGCAGGCGGCAGTGCATGCCCACGCTCATCATGCGGGGCGTCTCTGCGCCTTCGGCGTAGAGCACATCGAAGCTGTCGCGCAGGTACTCGAAGAACTCGTCGCCATGGCTGAAACCCTGGGGCAGGGCGAAGCGCATGTCATTGCAGTCGAGTGTGTAGGGCAGCACCAGCTGCGGCGCCAGGCTGCCGTCGCTCTTGCGCACGTTCAGCCAGAAGGGCAGGTCGTCGCCGTAGTAATCGCTGTCGTACTCGAAGCCGCCGTAGTCGGCCACCAGGCGGCGGGTGTTCGGGCTGTCGCGGCCGGTGTACCAGCCTAGGGGGCGCTCGCCCAGCATGCGGGTCAGGATGTCCATGCCGCGCTGCAGGTGCTCGCGCTCGGTGGCCTCGTCCACGTTTTGGTAGCTGATCCAGCGCCAGCCGTGGCAGGCCACCTCATGACCCAGGCTTTGCAAGGCACTACAGAGCTCGGGGTGGCGCTCCAGGGCCATGGACACGCCGAACACGGTCAGCGGCAGGCCGCGCCGCTCGAACTCGCGCAGCAAACGCCAGACGCCGACGCGCGAGCCGTACTCGTAAATGCCTTCCATGCTCAGATGCCGCGCCGGAAAGGCCGGCGGGTTGAACATCTCGGAAAGGAACTGCTCGCTGCCGGCATCGCCGTGCAGCACCGAGTTCTCGCCACCTTCTTCGTAGTTCAGCACGAACTGCAGGGCGATGCGGGCCTGGCCGGGCCACTGGGCCTGCGGCGGCTGGGCGCCATAGCCGATCAGGTCGCGGGGGTAGCTCATATCGGGGTGCTCCAAATGAGAGGGGCTCAGGATTTGAGGGCCTGGGCCAGGTCGGCCACACGCGGCTGCAGGCGCAGGCTGGTTTCGACATGGCCCAGGTGATCGCGCAGCAGCTTTTGCACCGCGCGCTTGTCGCGCGCTTCCAGCGCGTCGACCAGGGCCACATGCTCGGCATGGGACTCGGCGGCCGAGTGGTCGCTCTGGTACATCAGCGAGATCAGCGAGCTGCGCGAGAGTAAGTCGCCCAGCAGCTGGGCCAGCACCTCATTGCCCTGCATGCGCGCCAGCAGACGGTGAAAGTCGGCCAGCAGCCGGGTGCGGCCCGGTACATCGGTGCGGGCGATGGCCTGGGCCTCGGCCTTGAGGTGCTGGCGCAGCTCGGCCAGCTGGGCTGGCGTGATGCGTTCGACCAGCTGGGCCAGCAGGCTGGATTCCAGCATGCGTCGCACCTCGAAGACCTGGCGCGCTTCCTCAACGCTGGGCTCGGCCACAAAGGCACCGCGCGCCGGCGTCAGCGTCACCAGGCGGTCACGGCTGAGCTGGTTCAGTGCCTGGCGCACCAGGGTGCGCGAGACAGAAAAAATGTTGGCCAGCTTTTGCTCGGCCAGCTTGGTGCCCGGCATCAGGCGGCGCTCGACGATGGCCTCGGTGATGGCGGTGGCGATGCGCTCGGTGCTCGAAGCCGGCTCCACATCGGGCGCCGGGCTTGAAAGGGCAGGGGGCGGGGCTTTGGCTCGCATTGTGTGCTGAAGTGTATACACTTTGGGTTTGTTGCGGCCATGCCTGGCCGACGGAGATTTCGATGGGCAAGCTCACCACCCATGTGCTGGACACCATGCACGGCAGCCCGGCTGCCGGCATGGCCGTGCGCCTCTACCGCCTGGACGCCAGCGGCAGCCCGCTGCTGCTGCACAGCCTGACGCTGAATGCCGATGGCCGCGCCCCGGCGCCGCTGCTGGAAGGTGAGGCCTTTCAGCCTGGCCGCTACCGCCTGGTGTTTGCGGCGGCGGCCTACTTCAAGTCGCGCGCCGTGGCCCTGCCGGAGCCGGCCTTTCTGGATGAAGTGCCGCTGGACTTCGGCATTGCCGATGCAAGCGCGCACTACCACGTGCCGCTGCTGCTCAGCCCCTGGAGCTATTCCACCTACCGCGGCAGCTGAGCGGATCGGGATTCCATCGACATGAGTGTGTTGAGCCGCGAGATCGCTGCGCTGGAATTGCTGTTGACGCGGGAACCTGCGGTGCTGGTGCGCGTGGCCGGCGTGCAGGGCAGCGGGCCGCGCGAGTTGGGCGCCTGGATGGCCCTCAGTGCCGGCAGGCAGATCGGCAGCATTGGCGGCGGCCGGCTGGAGTTCGACGCCAGCGCTGAGGCGCGGGCCTTGTTGGCTGCCAATGGACCCGAGCCGGGCGGCGTTCTGCGCCGCTATGCCCTGGGCCCCAGCCTGGGCCAATGCTGCGGCGGCGTGGTGCAGCTGCGCTTCGAGCGCCTGGGGTCGGCGGACATTGCCGGTCTGCGCGCCCGCTTGCTGGCGCCCGAAGCGTGCCAGCCGGTGGCCTTGTTCGGTGGCGGCCATGTCGGCCGGGCCATCGTCAAGCTCTTGATCGATCTGCCGTTCGAGCTGCAATGGCTGGACAGCCGCGACGAGGTTTTCCCGCCCGAGCTGGCGGCGCAAGTCCATCTGGCCGAGCATTCCCAGCCGGTGCAGGCGGCGGTGCCGGGTCTTGCCCCGGGCTCCCAGGTGCTGATCATGAGCTTCAGCCATGCCGAGGATCTGGACATCGTCGCCGCCTGCCTGGCCCGCCAGCGCGAGCGTGGCGATTTGCCCTTCATCGGCCTGATCGGCAGTGCCAGCAAATGGGCGAGCTTTCGTCAGCGCCTGCT
>JAIXSD010000672.1 GCA_027484885.1 Rubrivivax sp. | reverse complement strand
GATGCTCCAACCCGCACCCGCACGGCCAAGTCTGGGCCAGCGATTTCGTGCCCGACCTTCCGCAACGCGAAGACCAACACCAGCGGGACTGGATGAACACCCACGGCGAGCCCATGCTGCTGTCGCTGGCTCGCGCCGAGGCGGCCGATGGCGAGCGCGTGGTCGTGCAGAACCAGGACTGGCTGGTCATCGTGCCCTACTGGGCCGAGTGGCCCTTCGAAACCTTGGTGCTGCCGCGCTTTGCGGTTCAGCAGATGCATCAATTGAGCCCTGGTCAACGAGCAAGCCTGGCTGACATCGTGCGCCAACTGACCGTTCGCTACGACAACCTGTTCCAGTGCAGCTTCCCCTATTCGATGGGATGGCATGGCGCACCCAGTGGCCCCACTGCTGTGCCTTCGCCGCACTGGCAACTGCATGCCCACTTCCACCCGCCTCTCCTGCGCAGCGCCACCGTTCGCAAGTTCATGGTGGGCTTCGAACTGCTGGCCGAATCCCAGCGTGACCTGACCCCTGAGCAAGCGGCGGCGCGCCTGCGCGAGCAAGCCCCGATCCATTACCGCCAGCGTTGAGCCCAGCCATGACCCAGCAACTCCCCCCCACCGCCTTGGCCGCCATCCAGGCCTTTCAAGAACGGCATGGCGCCATGCCCACCGTTCTGGCCCGGGCGCCCGGGCGCGTCAATCTGATTGGCGAGCACACCGATTACAACGACGGCTTCGTTCTGCCTGCAGCCATCGACCGCAACACCTGGGTGGCTGCCGGCGCGCGCAGCGACGGCCAGGTTCTGGCCACGGCCTTGGACGAGGGCAAGGCCGAAGATCTGTTCAAGCTCGAAGCGAACCCGCCCCACCACCCGGAAAGCGGCTGGCGCGACCATGTGCGTGGCACCCTGGCCCAGCTTGTGGCGCTGGCGCCGAACGTCCCGGGCATGAACCTCGTGATCGCCGGCGACGTGCCCATGGGCGCGGGCCTGAGCTCCTCCGCCTCACTGGCTCTGGCGCTGCTGCGTGCGGCTCAGAGCCTGTCGGGCCACGAGGTCCTCAGCGGCAAGCAACTGGCGCGCCTCGCCCAGCAAGCCGAGAACCGGTTTGTCGGATGCCAGTGCGGCATCATGGACCAACTGGCCAGTGCAGAAGGCCAGCCCGGCCACGCGCTGCTGATTGATTGCCGCAGCCTGGACACCGAACCCGTTTCGCTGCCCAGCGGCACCACACTGTTGATTGCGCACTCCCGGGTGCGTCGCGGTCTGGTGGACAGCGCCTACAACGAGCGACGCCAGCAATGCGAGGCAGCAGCCCGCGCCATGGGCGTCCCTGCCTTGCGTGACGCCACGCTGGCGATGCTGGCAGCCACAGAAATGCCCGACACGGCCATGCGCCGAGCTCGCCACATCATCACCGAGAACCAGCGCGTGCTGGCCGCCACGCAAGCCCTGCGCAGCGGCGATATGCAGAGCTTGGGGGAACTGATGGCGGCATCGCATGCGTCCATGCGCGACGACTTCGAGATCACCACCCAGGCCATCGATCAACTGGCCAGCTTGCTGCAGGGCGTGGTGGGCAGCGCGGGCGGCGCGCGCATGACGGGCGGGGGCTTTGGCGGCTGTGTCATTGCGCTCTTGCCCCAAGCGCTGGTGCCGGCGGCCATGGCGGCTTTGGAGGCGGGCTACCGATCGCCCGAGGGCCTGCCGGCGCTGGTCTATCTGTGCGAAGCTGGCCCGGGCGCGACGTCTGTTCATCTCGACGCTACAGGTACCATGGCGGGATGACCACACTTGTTCAGGTTGCACAAGTCGCCGGAGTGACCGCCGCCACCGTTTCCAATGTGCTGCGTGGCCGCGGCAAGGTCGGCGAAGAAACACGCCGACGTGTACTCGCCGCCGTGGAGAGCCTCGGCTACCGCCCCAACTTGATGGCCCGTGCGCTGGTGGAGGGCAAGCCCTCCACCATTGCCCTGGTGGTCAGCAGCATCGCCAACCCGTTCTATCCAGAGTTCGCCTTGCAAGTGGAGCGAGCCGCGCGAAAGCTGGGTTACTTCCTCCTGGTCTGCAACACCAACGACGATCCAGCCCAGGAACGCGCCTACCTGGATGCGGTCGGCGGCGCTCTGTCGCAGGGCGTGATCGTCATGAACGCAGACTTCGTGCAGCTCAAGGCACTGCAAGAGCTGCGTCAACGCGGCGTTCCGGTTGTGCTGTGCATGTGGGAGCGTCCTCAGGAGCCGCCGCCGCTGCCCTGCGTTGCGGTCGATCTGTACCAGGCGGGTGTTCTGGCCGCCGAGCATCTTTTGCGGCTAGGGCACCGCAGCCTGGGTGCGGTGGTCGGCAGCGAGCCCAGCGGCAACCATCGTTGGCGGCTGCAAGGTTTCGTAGACACCGTGGAACGCGCGGGGGTTGAGCTGCCCGCGGACCATATTCGTTTTGGCCACGACACCATCGACGATGGTCGGAATGCGGCTCACAGCCTGCTGGCCACCACACCCTCCATCACCGCCGTTTTTGCAACCAACGATCTGCCGGCTTTTGGCGTTCTGCAGGCCGCGGCTGACTTGGGGCTGGAGGTGCCCAGAGACCTGTCGGTCGTGGGTGTCACTGACATTCAGATGGCGCATCAAATGCGGCCTGCGCTGACGACGGTGGCCGTTCCTACCGAGGAGGCCGCTGCGCTCGCCGTGCAGTTGCTGCTGTCGGAAATCACGGCTCAGCCGGGAGATGCCGCGCCCATGCAGCTGGCCAAAGCGCCTCGCCTCGTGGTCCGCAGCTCCACGGGCAAGGCCTTGGCGTCCAGGCGCTAGGCGCTCAGCGCCCCGTCATGTAAGCCGGACTTGCACCCAAATCTCCGAGCTTTACCCAGTTCCCCAGTTCCGATCCACTGATCAAAACCGAGCCGTGAAGGCCGGCCGAAACAAATGCCTTGACGCAAAAATATGATGGCCATAATATCCGCCACCATATGCCGAGCCAGCCCAAGCGCAAACAGCTGAGTCACGACCGCATCGTCGAGGTGGCCGCTCGGGCGATCCGGCGCACCGGATACCGCGGCGTTGGCGTCGCGGACATCATGAAAGAAGCGGGCCTGACCCACGGCGGCTTCTACGCACACTTCGAGTCACGCGACGCCTTGCTCGTGGAGGCCATGCAAAGAGCCAGCCATGACAGCCGCCTGGCGCTGGAACAGGCGGTCGAGCGGCGTATGGCCAAAGGGGGCACGCGATTCGAAGCCTTGGTCTGGGCCTATTTGCATGACAGCAATATTGAAGCCTCCGAGCAAGGCTGCGTCGTCGCGGCCCTGGCATCGGAGATGACGCGGCAAGAGGACGCCGTACGAGAAGAAGCCCGCAGCCGAGTCAGAGAATTGCTTGCTCTGGTGGAGAGCGCGTTGCCGCCAGGAGGCGGCAGCGCTCAGGCCGCGGTGGTGGCCGCCACCCTGATCGGCGCCCTGCAACTGGCGCGCACGCTCGGCGGCAAGGCAGGCCGTGACTTGCTGGCCGCGACGCGTCAATCACTGATCCAAAACCACGGCGCCGTGCGCGAAGCCTGAACCTTGGGCTGCGCACACAGACCATGAGCACTATTTGCTCGCCCAAAAATATGACGACCATCATGCCGACTAAGACTGGCCGATTGACGAACGCCCGGCATGCGCGTGCCCACGCGGCCCTGTTCTGCGCAAAGCCTGCGGGACAAGGCCTTCACCCTCACCCTGACCATACATGCACATGAGCCACATCGAGACCCTTGAACAGTGGGCTGCGGAAGAACGTTCCGTTCGCAGCCGGCTGCGCACCGACGGCCAACCCAACTCACAGCTGCGCACCAGCGAGCTGTCGGGGATGGAGATCTTCGAGGCCATCTTTGCGGGGAAGCTCGCAACACCGCCCATGGGCGAGACCCTCGACTTTGTGCCGATTCAGATGTCTCTTGGGCTGGCCGTCTTCCAGGGTCGTCCGCAGCGACGCCACTACAACCCGCATGGCACCGTTCACGGCGGTTGGTTTGCCGCCTTGCTGGACTCGGCCGTGGCTTGTGCGATTCACAGCACCTTGCCCGCCGGGCGCGGCTACACCACCCTGGAGCTCAAGGTGAACTTGGTCCGCGCGCTCACCGACGCAGTGCTGCTGGTCCGCGCGGAAGGCCGGGTTCTCCATGTGGGGCGTCAGGTCGGAACTGCCGAGGGCCGCATCGTCGGGCCGGACGGCAAGCTGTACGCCCATGCCACCACCACCTGCCTGATCTTCGATCAACCCGAACCGCGAGCGAGCGAACGCGCTCCCGCGGTGTGACAACGAGCTCCAGGCTCACCGGCCGCCCTCCGCAGGGCTGAAACGACAAGCCGCGTTCGCCCCCCTTTTTCTGAATCGAACCCACCATGTCCACCTCTCAAGTTGTCTTCGTCACTGGCGTCTCTTCCGGCATTGGCCGGGCCACGGCTGAGCTGTTGACCCGCCGGGGATGCACGGTCTACGGCTCCGTTCGCGATCTTCAAAAGGCAACGCCCATCCCGGGCGTGATCCTGCTGGAGATGGATGTGCGCGATGAGGCCTCGGTCCAGCACGCAGTGCGGTGCATCGTCGAGGCCAGCTCTCGCATCGATGTGCTGATCAACAATGCGGGTGGCAGCCTGCTGGGCGCCATCGAGGAAACGACAGTCGAGGAGGCGCAGGCTTTGTTCGACACCAATGTGTTCGGTGCGCTGCGCACCATCCGGGCTGTGATGCCGCAGATGCGAGCGCAGCGAGCCGGCCGCATCATCAACGTGAGCTCGGTGCTCGGTTTCTTGCCGGCGCCCTATATGGGCCTGTACTCGGCCTCCAAGCATGCGGTCGAAGGCATGTCGGAGACCCTGGACCACGAGGTGCGCCACCTGGGCATCCGTGTGGTTCTGGTGGAGCCGTCGTACACCAAAACCCATCTCGACCAGAACGCCCCGCAGGTCTCCATTCCCCTACCTGCCTACGACGCAGCGCGGGGCACCGCCTCGCAAACCATCCTCAAGCAGATTCAGAATGCACCTGCGGCCAGCACGGTGGCTGCCACCATCGTGGAGGCGGCCCTGGGCCGCTGGCAGATGCGCCGGACGCCCAAAGGTGAGGCCACCTTGCTCAGCAGGTTGCGCCGCTTTCTTCCGGCAGGCATGGTGGACGCCAGCCTTCGCAAGAGTTTCGGCCTGTCCTGAGGGTGCCCGCCCTGCGGGGGCCCCGGCGCTCAGCGCCGGACATGCAGCCCAGCGACAAGACCTCCACGATCTGCAGGACATCGATGAAATCTCAAAAGCAACGCATGCTCGCCGGCGAGCTCTACACAGCCCAGGATCCTGAACTGTTGGCCGATCTGATTCGCAACCAGGCATGGCTGGACCGGTTCAATTTGTCGGTGGGCCTCTCGTATGAAGACCGCGTCGAGCTCTTGCGAGGCCACCTCGGGCATTTCGGAGAAGGCGCCTTCATTCGTGCGCCCTTCTATTGCGACTACGGCTACAACTTGCGAGTGGGCGCTGGGGCCTCACTCAATTTCAACTGCGTGGTCCTCGATGTGGCGCCAGTCACCATCGGCGAGCGCAGCCAAATTGGGCCCGGCGTTCAACTGCTAACTGCCGATCACCCCAAGGAGCTGGAGCTGCGCCGCCAAGGTCTGGAACGGGGCCGGCCGATTTCCATCGGGCGTGATGTCTGGATCGGCGGCGGCGCCATGGTCTTGCCCGGTGTGAGCATTGGCGACGGTGCCATCATCGGCGCTGGCAGCGTGGTGACCCGTGACGTTGCGCCAGCAGCCACCGTGGTGGGCAATCCCGCTCGAGCGCTTCAAGCGACTTCGATGCGGCGCCCGGCAAGCTGAGCAGCGCTTTCGCACTCCTCTCCAATCAAGTCACCGACTGCTGGCGAAAGGCCTGCTCCATGCAGTCCACGAATGCGCGCACGCGTGCCGCGAGTTGGTGGCGCTGCGGGTAGACCGCGTGAATGTCAGCGTCCGGTGTGTAGCACTGCG
>JAIXSD010000066.1 GCA_027484885.1 Rubrivivax sp. | reverse complement strand
TCGCCGGTGCCTACCAAGGCACGGCCGGTGCGGCTCAGATCAATGCCAACTTCAATGCCAAGCTGGGTCAAACTGGCTGCCTGGATGGCACCTTCTTCTACCTGGGTCTGGACAGCAACAAGGGCAACAACATCGACTTCGTCGTGACCCTGTTGCATGAAATGGGCCATGGCGTGGGTTTCCAGACCTTCACCAACGGTTCGACCGGTGTGCAGAACGGCGGCTTCCCGGCCATCTGGGATCACTACCTGATGGGTTCGGCCACCGGCAAGCTGTGGAAGGACATGACCAATGCCGAGCGTCAAGCCTCGGCCCTGAGCGGCGACAAGCTGGTCTGGACCGGGCCTCTGACCAACGCTGCTGCACCTGAAGTGCTCCGTCAAGGCGTGCCTGCGCTGAACGTGAGTGGTTCGCAAGCGGGTGCCACTGCCGGTGCTCACCCGGTGGGTGAAGCCTCCTTCGGCCCGGCCTTGAGCGCCACTCCGATCGTTGGCGCCATCATGCCGGTCGTGACCGCCACCGGCGCGCTGGATCTGGCCTGCGACCCGCTGACCGGCCTGAACGCCATCGCCGTGCGCAACAATGTGGCCCTGGTCAGCCGCGGTACCTGCGGTTTCACTATCAAGGTGAAGAACCTGCAGAACGCTGGCGCCAAGGCCGTGCTGGTGGCCGACAACGCAGCCGGGACCGTCACCGGTCTGGGCGGCAGCGACCCGACCATCACCATCCCGGCCGTGCGCATCACGCAAGCCGACGGCGCCGCACTGCTGGCAGCCCTGGGCAAGCGCACCCGCACGACCTCGGCCGTGTACGCCACGCTGGGCCTGGACATGAGCCGCTACGCCGGTACCGACTCGGCAGGCCGCCTGCTGATGTTCGCGCCGAATCCGTATCAAGGCGGTTCCTCGGTGTCCCACTTTGACACGTCGGCCACCCGCAATCTGCTGATGGAACCGGCCATCAGTGCCGACCTGACCCAGTCTCCGCTGGTGCCGCAGGATCTGACCTTCAAGCTGCTGCAAGACATCGGCTGGTAAGCCAAGCCATCGCCGCGCTCAGGCGCGGCGATCTCGCCTGCCACGGCGCGCCACCTTCGGGTGTCGCGCCGTTTTTCTTGGGTGATCCGCGGGCGGTGTTCGCGCCAACCGTCGCGCTTCCGTACCTCGTCTGTAACCCACTTGAGCCTGCAATCTTGTAATATGGTTACCAACTTTCAAGCCGCCGAGTTACACCGGCCGACTGTATGAACAAGACCCTGATCGCCGTCACCGAACGCATCCGCGCGCGCAGCGCTGCCAGCCGCGCCGCTTACCTCGACGGTGTCGACCGACTGGCGGGCCGCAAGCGCGGCATCGAGCGCATGGGTTGCGCCAATGTGGCTCATGCCGTGGCGGCCATGCCGGCCAATGACAAGCTGCGCATCGTGGCCGAAAAGGCGCCGCATCTGGCCATCGTCACGGCCTACAACGACATGCTGTCGGCGCACCAGCCCTACGAGGCCTACCCGAATCTGATCCGCGCCGAAGCCCATGCCCAAGGTGCTACGGTGCAGGTGGCCGGCGGCGTGCCCGCCATGTGCGACGGCGTGACCCAAGGCCTGCCCGGCATGGAGCTGAGCCTGTTCTCGCGCGACACCATCGCCATGGCCACGGCCGTGTCGCTGAGCCACGATGTCTTCGATGCCGCCTTGCTGCTGGGCATCTGCGACAAGATCGTGCCCGGCCTTCTGATCGGTGCGCTGCATTTCGGCCATCTGCCCTGCGTCTTTGTGCCGGCCGGGCCGATGAGCAGCGGCTTGCCCAACAATGAAAAAGCCAAGGTGCGCGAGCAGTTCGCGCAAGGCCTGGTCGGCCGCGAGGAGCTGCTCAAGGCCGAGTCCGCCGCCTACCACGGCGCCGGCACCTGCACCTTCTACGGCACGGCCAACAGCAACCAGATGCTGCTGGAAGCCATGGGCCTGCATGTGCCGGGAGCAGCCTTTGTCCACCCGCATGAACCGCTGCGTGAAGCGCTGACCCGCGAGGCCGTGCGCACCGCCTTGTCCATCACCGCCAAGGCCCGCTACACACCGATCGGCCGCTTGGTGGACGAGCGCTGCATCGTCAATGCCATGGTGGCCTTGCTGGCCACCGGGGGCTCGACCAACCACCTGATCCACTGGGTGGCGGTGGCCCGTTCGGCTGGCATCCTGATCGACTGGAGCGATTTCTCCGAGCTGTCCGCGGTGGTGCCGCTGCTGAGCCGTGTCTACCCCAACGGCGCGGCCGATGTGAACCAGTTCCAGGCGGCCGGCGGCCCGAGCTTTGTGATCCGCGAGCTGCTCGACGCCGGCTTGATGCACGAAGACGTGCTCAGCGTGGCCGGCAACTCGCTGCGCCCCTTCGCCCGCCAGCCGCATCTGGCCGAAAACAGCCGCGTGCAATGGCATGACTTGCCGGCCGAGAGCGGCGACGACAGCGTGGTGCGCCGCGCGGCTGCGCCCTTCAGCGCCAGCGGCGGCCTGAAGCTGCTGCAGGGCAATCTGGGCCGGGCGGTGATCAAGGTTTCGGCCGTGCCGGAAGACCGCCACATCGTCGAAGCGCCGGCGCGCATCTTTGCCGACCAGGATTCCATGCTGGCCGCCTTCAAGGCCGGCGAGCTGGAACGTGACGTCGTCGTGGTCGTGCGCTTCCAGGGCCCGCAAGCCAATGGCATGCCCGAGCTGCACAAGCTGACGCCGCCGCTGGCCGTGCTGCAAGGCCGCGGTTTCAAAGTGGCCCTGGTCACCGATGGCCGCATGAGCGGCGCCTCGGGCAAGGTGCCGGCGGCCATCCATGTCTCGCCCGAAGCCCTGGCCGGTGGCCCGCTGGGCAAGCTGCGCGACGGCGATCTGGTGCGCCTGGACGCCGTCACCGGCGAACTGCTGGCCCTGGTGTCCGAGGCCGAATGGGCCGCCCGCGAGCAGGCCCAGATCGAGCCCGCGCAAGCCGCGCAAAACGGCCAAGGCCTGGGCCGCGAGCTGTTCGCCGGCATGCGCCGCAATGTGCGCACGGCGGAAGAGGGCGCGGTCAGCTGGCTCTGATCGGCCGCTGCACGCCACCCGTTTCTTCGTTTCGAATCCCCACAAGGTTACAGCCCATGAGCATCTCCAACACCCTGGCCTTGGCCGCGCACGGCCCCGTCATTCCCGTCATCGTGATCCAGCGCCTGGAAGACGCCGTGCCCCTGGCTCAGGCCCTGGTGGCCGGCGGTGTGCGCGTGCTGGAGGTGACGCTGCGCACGCCAGTCGCCTTGCAGGCCATGGAAGCCATGGCGCGCGCCGTGCCCGAGGCCATCGTCGGCGCCGGCACGCTGCGCAGCGCGGCCGATGTGCAGTTGGCCAAGAACGCCGGTTGCCAGTTCGGCGTCAGCCCCGGCTTCACCGAGGCCATCGGCACCGCTTGCCAGCAGCACGGTTTGCCTCTGTTGCCCGGCGTGTCCACCGCGAGTGAAGTGATGCAGGCCAATGCGGCGGGCTACAGCTTTCTGAAGCTGTTCCCGGCCGTGGCCGTGGGCGGCGTGAACCTGCTCAAGGCCCTGGGCGGGCCGTTCCCGGATGTGGCTTTCTGCCCCACCGGCGGCATCAGCCTGGAGACGGCGCCGCAGTTTCTGAGCCTGCCGAATGTGAAGGTCTGCGGCGGATCGTGGCTGACCCCGCAGGACGCGGTCGATGCCGGCGACTGGGCGCGCATCACGCGCTTGGCGGCTGAGGCCGCCGCCTTGCGCGCTTGAGTTTCAAGTCGGGCGTTCAAACACCAGACAGGTGGTGCTGGCATGGGCATACAGGCGCCCGTCATGGCCGAGTAGTGAAGCTTCGGCCGTGGCCACCTGGCGGCCGCTGTGCAGCACCCGGCCCACCGCGCGCACCAGCGGCACCTGCTCGGTCAGGGCGCGCACCATATTCACTTTGAATTCCAGCGTCGTGTAGGCGCGCCCCACCGGCATGGTGGTGTGCACTGCGCAGCCCAGGGCCGAGTCCAGCAAGGTGGCATACCAGCCGCCGTGCACGGTGCCCAGGGGGTTGTAGTGGCGCCGCATCGGTTGGCCCTGGAACACGGCCTCGCCGTGGGCGACCGAGATCAGCATGAAATCCAGGGTGGCGCAGATGGGCGGTGGCGGCAGCTGGCCATCCAGCATGGCCTGCATGGCTTGCAAGCCCGTCAGGGCCTGAACCTGATCGGGCCGGGCCACGCCGCAGCCCAGGCCGCTGATGCGCGCGCGCACCGCGGCTTCTTCAGCCTGCCATTGCTGCAGCAGGGCGTCGAGTTCTTGGGTGTTCTTCATGGCTGCGTGCTCGTGCTCAAGCCTGGGTCGAGGCGATCTGGCGCAGGGCCTGGGCGAAGACCTCGGGCGGCTGGCCGCCCTGGATCAGGTGGCGTTGGTTGATGACGATGGCGGGCACGGAGTTGATGCCGGCGGCCTGCCATTCGGCTTCAAGCTGGCGCACCTCGGCGCTGAACTGCTCGCTGGCCAGCACCGCGGCCGCGGCCTCACCGTCCAGGCCCACGCCCTCGGCGGCGCGGCGCAGCACCGCGGGGTCACCGGGGTTCTGGCCCTCGGTGAAGTAGGCGCTCAGCAGCGCCAGCTTGAGATCGCGCTGCGCCTGGCCACCTTGCAGGCCGGCCCAGTGCAGCAGGCGGTGGGCGTCAAAAGTGTTGTAGATGCGGTCGCGGGCGCCCTTGGTGAAGGTGAAACCCAGCTCGGCGCCACGCTGGCGGATGGTTTCGCGGGTCTGCTCCAGCTGGGCCGGCGCCGCGCCGTATTTGCGCGCCAGATGGGCGTTGATCTCCTCGCCCTCGGGCGCCATCTGTGGGTTCAGCTCGAAAGGCTGGAAGTGCAGATCCACCTGCAGCTCCGGCAGGCTTTGCACGGCCTGTTCCAGCGATTTGAGGCCGATCGCGCACCAGGGGCAGGACACGTCGGAGATGAAGTCGATGCGTAAGAGTTTCATGTAAAGCACTGTAGCCCAGGGTCGCGTGGCCGGCTGCGTCAAGGCTTTGCGCCGTGCCGCTCAACGCCCGGCCCGCCCGGCCCGCCCGGCCCGCCCGGGCAGGGTGGCCAGCAGCACGCCGCCCAGAGCCAGGCCGTAGGCCCAGGTCTGCCCGCCGCTCAAGCGCTCACCGAGCAGCAGGCCGACCAGGGCCGTCGCGACCGGCAGAAAAACCATGAAGACACCTGCCTGACCGGCCGGCACCTTGCGCAGCCCGCTCATCCACAGCCACACCGTCACCATGCTGGCGGCCGCCGCGTAGAACAGCAGCAGGCCCCAGGTTGGCAGGGATGGCTGGCTGAAATCAAAGCGGGCCGCCTGCCACAGGCCCAGCGGCGTGACCAAGGCCAGGCCCCAGAGGTTGATCAAGGCACTGATGCGCTTGGGCGAAACCTGGGCGGTGAGTTGTTTGCCGATCACCACATAGCTGGCTTCGCAGAACACCGCGCCCAGCAGCAGGCCGATGCCCAGCCAGGAGCTGGCCGCTGGGCTGCCAGCCGGCGCGCGCTCCAGTGCCACCAAGGCGATGCCCGCGACGCCGAGGGTGATGCCGGCCCAGACGCGCACGGTTTGGCTTTCCTTCAGCAGCACACGACTGAGCAAGGCCACGGCGGCCGGGATGCCGGCCAGGATCACCCCGGCCACCACGGCCGAGCTGTGCTGCAGGCCAAACAGCAGGCAGATGGAAAACAGGAAATTGCCGAGGAAGGATTCCAGGAACAGCAGGCGCCGGTGCCGGCCGTCCAGTGGCGCCTCGCCCGGCCCGCGGCGCAACCAGGGCAGCATCAGCACCGCCGCCAGGCCGAAGCGCAGCCAGGCCAGCAAAAACACCGGAAAGCTCAGCAGCAAGACCTTGGACAGGCCCACATAGCTGCCCACCAGGCTGGTGCTCAGGGCCAGGCAGGCATAGGCCAGCCAGGGTGTGGCCAGCGCTCGGCCAGCGTTGGTGGGATTTGCGGAGGCGTCAGAGGGGAGGGCGGGCATGGGTCAGATGGGCTGGAGCTGGCGCCCATTGTGGCGGACCGTCCGCCAGGCCTTGTGCAGACTCTGGAAAACCAAATTTAATGATTTTTGAGATCGACGGAGTTGGCGGCCTTTCCGCCCGGTGCTGATGCGCCAAACCGTGATGGATTCGAGCTCCTCTGCGCGCCTGCGGGCATTCGTGCCCGGCGAAGCTGGACTCGGCTGACAAAAACGATAAAACTGCTTTCATTGATTATGGTGAATGCAATGAATCGCACAATTATCGCCATCGACGACCAGCCCGACATCCGCAAGCTGATCCGCATGACGCTGGAGTTCAAGAACTTCCGCGTCATCGAGGCCGAGAGTGGCGAGCTGGGCTTGCAGCTCGTGCGCAGCCACCGGCCGGATCTGATCCTGCTCGATGTGATGATGCCCGGCCTCGACGGCCTCACGGTCAGCAAGACCCTGGCCGCCGACCCGGAGCTGAGCCACATCCCGGTGGTGATGCTGACGGCGCTGGACCGCGACCACGACATCGAGGCCGGCTTGCAAACCGGCGCACGCGCCTACCTGATCAAGCCCTTCAGCCCGATGGAGCTGATCCGCCTGGTGGCCCAGCTGACCGAGGCGGGTGGCGCCGCCTGAGGGCGGATGTGCCGCTGCGCCGCACCCCCGAGGACATGGCTGTGATCAAGGTCTTGGTCGTCGACGATTCCGCCCTGATGCGGCGGCAGCTCACTCAGCTGTTCCAGGCCGAGGGTGACTTTGAGGTGCGCCAGGCCCGCAACGGCGTGGAGGCCGTGGCCGAAAACCTGGCCTTCGAGCCCGATGTGCTGACCCTGGACATCAATATGCCGGAGATGGACGGCATCACCGCGCTGTCGCTGATCATGTCCGGCCGGCCGGTGCCGGTGGTGATGGTGTCCTCGCTGACCGAAAAAGGCGCGCTGGCCACCTTCGAGGCGCTGAACCTGGGCGCGGTGGACTATGTGGCCAAGCCGGGCGGCACCATTTCGCTCTCGCTGGAGCAGGTGCGGCAGGAGCTGATCCAGAAGGTGCGCGTGGCCGCTTCGGCGCGGCTGCAGACCGGGCGTCCGCGCCTGCAGCAGGAAGCGGCTTCTTCGCGGGCGCGGCCTCGCGCAGTGGCTCAGTCCGGCGTCTCAGCCCTGCCGCGGCGTGAGCCCTCGCGCAGCGCGGCGGCGCTGCCATCGCCACAGGCGGCGCAGGAGGGCCTGCTGCTGATCGGTGTCTCCACCGGCGGGCCGCGCGCGCTGGAGACCCTGCTGCCGGCCTTGCCGGCCGATTTTCCTTGGCCCGTCCTGGTGGCCCAGCACATGCCTGCCAGCTTCACCGGGCCGTTTGCGGCGCGCCTGAACCGCCTGTGCGCGCTTGAGGTGCTGGAGGCGAACCGGTCCACAGTCCTTCTGCCGGGCCGGGTCTACATCGGCCGCGGTGGCGCCGACATGGTGCTCAGCCGCCGTGCCGGCCAGCTGCATGTGATGCCGCGGCCCGAGGCCGCCGAGATGCTCTGGCACCCCTCGGTCGAGCTGCTGGGCCGCAGCGCGCTGGCCCTGTTGCCGGCGGCGTCTCTCAATGCCGTGATGTTGACCGGCATGGGCCATGACGGCGCCGATGCCTTTGCCGCCATTCGCCAGGGCGGCGGCCGCACG
Organism: Rubrivivax sp.; assembly: GCA_027484885.1. Classification (GTDB taxonomy): domain Bacteria; phylum Pseudomonadota; class Gammaproteobacteria; order Burkholderiales; family Burkholderiaceae_C; genus Paucibacter_A. The sequence goes on along the minus strand of JAIXSD010000066.1, from coordinate 1,700 downwards.
ATTGCCGAGTCCAGCGAGACCGCGGTCGTGTTCGGCATGCCGGCCGAATTGATTGCCCGTGGCGGTGCCGGCCTGGTGCTGCCGCTGGAACGCATTGCGCCGCAGCTCTTGCTGTGGGCGCGCTGCTGACCCGTACTCATCGCTCAGAACCCTCGCAAGGAAAGGATTTCGATCATGGCCAAGACAATCATGGTGGTGGACGATTCAGCCACGATGACGATGAGCCTGCGCTCCAGCCTGGAGATGAACGGCTACAAGGTGCTGACCGCGGCCGATGGCTTGCAGGCCTTGCAGCTGCTCAAGACCAGCCCGGCCAAGCCCGACCTCATCATCACCGACATCAATATGCCGCGCATGGGCGGCCTGGAGCTGATCCAGGCCATCAAGTCCCAGGCCGGCTATCGCTTCACCCCCATCCTGACCCTGACCACCGAGAGCGACGCCGCCAAGCGCGACGAGGCCAAGCAGCTGGGCGCCACCGGCTGGCTGGTCAAGCCGGTCACCGGCGGAGACTTGATCCGCCTGGTCAAGCAAGTCGTGCCGGGTGCCTGAGGGGCGAACACCATGGATGCCCACACCCCATCCGGCGCTCAGCCGGCTGATGCTGCCGACGCCCACGGATCGCGCGCCTGGCTGCAGGGTCAGGTCTTGCGCAGCTGGGCGGAGCGCCTGGCTGCCGGGCTGCTGTGCGCCGGCGCTGGCGGCGCCTTGTTCATGCTCGCGCAGGCAGGTGGCCTGCAGGGCACGCTCGCTTACGGCGCCGGTGTGCTGCTCGTCGGTGCCAGCCTGTGGTTGCAGCCGCGGCTGGCGCGCGGCCTGATGCCGCTGCTGGCCCGGGTCTGGCGCCCGACCGATGCAGCGGGGGGTGCTGCACCCGGTGGGCCCATGCCGCGCCAGGCGGCGGCGCAAGAGCTGCGCCAGGTCAGCCCCTACCTCAGCACCATGGCCCAGCATCTTGACGATGCGCTGCAGGAAACCGAGCGCGGGGTGGTGCAGATCATCGGCGTCATCAACTCGGTGCATCAGGTCTCGGACCGGCAGATGGAGCGCATCCGCGCCTCCGAGGACAACGGTGCCGAGCTCAGCGAGGTGATGAAGGAAAAGCTGCTGATCGACCGCCAGCTCAGCGCCGTGCTGGAGATGTTTGTGTCCGAGCAGGAGCGCGATGTCGAGGCCAATCTGGGCCGCATCAAGCGCTTGCAGGAGGTCAAGGCGCTGGCGCCCCTGGTCGAGGTGATTTCCACGGTGGCGCGGCAAACCAACTATCTGGCCATCAATGCCGCCATCGAGGCCGCCCGGGCCGGCGAGGCCGGGCGCGGCTTTGCCGTGGTGGCGGGGGAGATCCGGCAGTTGTCCAACCGCACGGCCGAGGCCGCGGTCGACATCGGCCGCAAGATCAGCGCCGCCACCGACGGCATCGACACCGAGCTGCATGCGGCCGAGAACGCGGCCGACCGTTATTCGGCCAGCGGCCATATGCGCAAGGGCTTGCAGGATGTGCGCGAGATGCAGGACCGGCTGGTGCAGGCCTCCTCGCGTTTGCTGGGCTTCATCGATGCGGTCAAGGAAGGGCACGATGCCGTGGTCGAACAGCTCTCGGGCGCCCTGGGCCAGATCCAGTTTCACGATGTGATGCGCCAGCAGGTCCAGCAGGTGCAGGCTGCCTTGCACGAGCTGGATGAGCATTTGCAGGACATGGC
>JAIXSD010000265.1 GCA_027484885.1 Rubrivivax sp. | reverse complement strand
TCCCATTTCTCCTGGTGCGACAGGGCGATTTCCTTGGCGAAGCGCAGAAACGGCGCCTCATGGCCCAGGCCCTGCTCGGCCCGGGCGATGGCCTCATAGCCCAGGGTGGTGTGGGTCTTCATGATCTCGAACTCGGCCTCGTCAAGCTTGCCCGGCTTGAGCAGGATGCGGTCCGGGATGCCCACCTTGCCGATGTCATGCATGGGCGCCGACTTGAACAGCAGGTGGATGTTCTCGGGCGTCAGCAGCGCGGCAAAACGCGGGTGGGTCTGCAGCTGCCGCGCCAGGCACTGCACATAGTGCTGGGTGCGGCGCAGGTGGTTGCCGGTTTCGTTGTCGCGCGTCTCGCCCAGCGAAGCCATGGCCAGCACCACCACGTCCTGCAAGGCCTCGATCTCGCGGGTGCGGCGCGAGACCTCGGCCGCCAGGTAGTCGCTCTGGTCGCGCAGGAAATCGGCCGCAGCCTTGAGCGCCAGATGGGTGCGGATGCGGGCCTGCACGATGGGCGGGCTGATGGGCTTGGTGATGTAGTCCACCGCGCCCAGCGACAGGCCCAGGGTCTCGTCGTCGACCTCGACCTTGGCGGTCAGGAAGATCACGGGGATGGCAGCGGTGCGCGCCTCGGCCTTGAGGCGGCGGCAGACCTCGTAGCCATCCATGCCCGGCATCATCACATCGAGCAGGATCAGGTCGGGCGGGTGGGCGCCCTGCGCCATGCGCAGGCAGCGATCGCCGCTGTTGGCGACGGTGACGCGGTACTCGTCCTTGAGCAGACCGAACATCAGCTCCAGGTTGTCGGGCGTGTCGTCGACGACCAGGATATTGGGCTTGTGAAGGCTGGGAATGCTGCTCACGCGGAGGTCCTTCAAGCGGTCGGTCGGGGTTCAGGGCGCCGGGTCGGCCGGGTCGGCGGGGCGATCGGTGGGCAGGCCATGCTGCTGCAAGAGCGATTGCAGCATGGGCGTGACCCGATCGAAGTTGAACTGGCGCAGCTCGCGCGCAAAGGTCTCGAAGCGCGGGCCAAAGGCGGCGTCCCAGAGCCTGTCGTGTTCGGCCAGCAGGGCCAGGGCTTCGGGGTCACCCTCCTGCAATTGCTGCAGCAAGGTGGGCCCGTGCCGCCGCAAGTCCTGAAGCTGGTCGGAATCCAGCGCGGGCAGGGCCAGCGCAGAGACGGAGTGCGCGCTGCCGGCCGAAGCATCGCCGGCCAAGCCTGGGCCAGGCAGCGCGGCTTGCAGACCCGCCAGCAGCTGACTCATGCGCTGCGCCAGCCGGCCGAGCAAGGCGTCCAGCTCGGTAGGGCTGCTGAGCGGCGCCTCGCCGCGCTGGCGCAGGGCCTGCTCCAGCGCCTCGGCAGCCTCCTGCACCTGCACCGCCCCCAGATTGCCGGCCACGCCCTTGAGCGTGTGGGCCAGCATGCGCGCGGCCTGGGCATCGCCGGCACTCAAGGCCTGCCGGATCTCGGCCGGGGCGCTGCCCTGCCCTTGCATGAACTTGGCCAGCAACGATTGGTACAGCGCCGGCTTGTTGCCGCTGCGGCGCAAACCCAGGGCCGCCTGCAGGCCCGGCACCGCTTGCAGCGCCAGCAAGGCATCGGGCGCCGCGGCCGCGGCTTCGGTGGGCACCGGCTCCGGCGCGGCAGGCGCGCCGGGCTCAGCCGGAGGCACGAGAACAAGCGGGGGCAAGAAGCTGACACTGCGCGGCCCGCCCGGCTGGATCCAGCGCGCCACCATCTGGTAGAGCAGGTCAGGCTCGACCGGCTTGGCCAGAAAGTCGTTCATGCCGGCGTCCAGGCAGGTCTGGCGGTCGGCGGCCATGACATTGGCCGTCATCGCCACCACCGGCAGATCCGCCAGGCCGGGCATGGCGCGCAGGGCGCGGGTGGCGTCGGGGCCATCGAGGCGCGGCATGTTCATGTCCATCAAGACCAGGGCGTAGGACCGGGTCTTGAGGGCCTGCAGGGCCTGCTCACCATCGCCGCAGCTGTCCACCTCCAGCCCCGCCTCGCGCAGCAGCTCGGCGGCGATCTGCAAATTGGTCTCGTTGTCGTCCACCAGCAGCACGCGCGCGCCGCGCAGCTCAGCCAATCGGGCCGCGGCCGGGCTGTCGCTCAAGGCCGACACTCGCTCGGCCAGGCCGGTCTCGCTGCCGCTGAGCACCAGCATCAGGTTGTCCAGCAGCACCGAGGCATTGATGGGCTTGACCATCACCGCCTCGAACTTCTCCTGCCGCGCCTGCTGCAGCACCTCCTCCCGGCCGAAGCCGGTGACCAGCATCAGATGCGGCGCCCTGCCGCGCTGCTGGGCTCGCAGGCGGCGGCCGGTTTCCAGGCCATCGAGGCCGGGCATCTGCCAGTCCAGCATCACCACCTCGTAGGGCTGGGCCTGGTCCTCGGCCTGGGCGGCGGCCAGCAAGGCCTCGGCGCCGCTGGCCACGGCATCGACCTGCAGGCCAAAGCCACCCAGCGCTTCGCGCAGCACGGTGCGAGCGCTGTCGTTGTCATCCACCACCAGCACGCGCCGGCCCTGCAGATCGACATGGGGCGGCTCGGCCGGCAGCTCACGCCGGCCCTTGCCCAGCAGGGCGGTGAACCAGAAGGTGGAGCCCTGGCCCGGCTGGCTGTGCACACCGACCTCGCCGCCCATCATGTCCACCAGCTTGCGCACGATGGCCAGGCCCAGCCCCGTGCCGCCGAACTGGCGGCTGGTCGAGCTGTCGGCCTGCTGAAAGCTCTGGAACAGGCCGGACATCTGCTCAGGCGTCATGCCGATGCCGGTGTCGCGCACCTCGAAGCGCAGCAGCACCTCGTCCACGCCCTCGCGCAGCTTGCGCACCTGCACCGCCACCTCGCCCTGGGGCGTGAACTTGACGGCGTTGTTGCCGTAGTTGATCAGCACCTGGCCCAGGCGCAGCGGGTCACCGATCAGCTGCTCGGGCACATCGCGGGCGACATCGAAGATCAGCTCCAGGCCCTTGTTCGCCGCCTTCTCGGCGATCAGGTTGGCGAAGTTGTTGAGCACCGCGCTGAGCTGGAACTCGATGCGCTCCAGGCCCAGCTTGTTGGCCTCGATCTTGGAGTAGTCGAGGATGTCGTTGAGGATGGCCAGCAGGTGGTGCGAGGACAGCTGGATCTTGTTCAGGTAGTCGCGCTGCTTGGTGTTGAGCCCGGTCTTGAGCACCAGATGGGTCATGCCGATGATGGCGTTCATCGGCGTGCGGATCTCGTGGCTCATGTTTGCCAGAAAAGTGCTCTTGGCGCTGTTGGCCAGCTCGGCCTGTTCCTTGGCCTGGCGCAGGGCTTCGGCGCTGGCATGCTCGGCGCTGACATCTTCAAAGATGGCCAGCACGCCCTCGCGGTTGTCATCACCCAGGCGGAAGCGCTTGCCGGCGATGCGGGCCCAGAACAGGCTGCCGTCCTTGCGCACCATCTGCAGCTCGTAGTGGTGGAAGGTGTCGGCGGCAATGGCCTGGTAGACCTCGCGCCCGCTGCTCTCAAAGGCTTCGTCCGAGGGGTACCAGACGCGGGTGGATTGGCCGACCAGCTCGCCCGGCCCCCAGTCAAAGATCTCTTCGAAGCGCCGGTTGCAGCGCAGGATGCGGCGCTCGCTGACCAGCACGATGCCGACCGAGGCCGTCTCGAAGATGGCCTCCAGCTCTTGCGATGCCAGACGCAGGCGGCTTTGCTCGGCCTCCAGCGCTGCCGCGGTTTCCTGCAAGCGGGTGGTGCGCTGGGCCACCAGGGCCTCCAGCTCGGTGTTGAAGGCACGAATCTCGTCCTCGCTGCGCTTGCGCTCGGTGACATCGCGCAGGATGACGGTGAACAGCTGCTCGCCATCGACGGTGATGTGAGAGATCGAGGCATCGGCCGGGAACTCCTCGCCATCGAAGCGGCGGCCATAGACCACCGCCGCCAGGCCCATGGCACGCGCGTTGGGGCTGCTGTGCGCGAAGGCATCCATGCGCTCACCATGGCCCTGGCGGAATCGATCGGGCAGCAAGTCGTGCACCGAGCTGCCGATCAGCTCGCGCTCCAGGCAGCGGAACATCTGCGCCGCCGCGGCATTGCACATGGTGATGCGGTGCGAGGTGTCGACCGTGATGATGGCATCCATGGCCGTATTGAAGATGGCGGCCAGGCGGGCGCGGCTGCTCTCCAGCTCATGGCGCGCCTCGCGGATGCGCTCGGTCAAGGTGTTGAAGCTCAGGGCCAGGCGCATGACTTCGCGGGGCCCGGTCTCCGGCACCGGCTGGTCGATGTCGCCGCGCTCCGAGAACTGCAGGGCCGCCGCCTCCAGGCGCGCCAGCGGCTGGGTCACGCGCTGGCGCAGCAGCCAGGACAAGACCAGCATCAGGGCCACCGACACGCCCAGCTGCGGCCAGAAGCGGCGCATGGCTTCGTACTCGGTGCGGGCGTACTCGTGGCCGAGCTGGTACTCCAGCCAGACCACGCCGCGGCTGGCGTCGCGCAGCTGGCGCCCGTCGCGGCCAATGAAAAAAGGCTGCATGACCGAGACCCGCAAGCCATCGGCCGACACCGCCAGATCCGGCCGCCGGCTGCCCACCGCGCGCTGAAAACGCGCCGCATCGAACCCAGGCAAGACCTGGGCGGCGGGGCGGTCCTGCCAGGCCATGCGGTGGGCCAGGCGCACCGTGCCCGTGGCGTCGACCAGGGCGATCTGGGTGAGGCGGGGCTCGGCCGCTTCGACCGAGAGGTCGGAGGCCACATGGTCGGGCCGGTCCTGCCAATCCTGCTCGGCGCCACGGGCCAGAGCCTCGGCGCGCTGGAGCGCATCATGCTCGGCGCGCTCCAGCACCGCCTCGCGCCCGCGCGACACCCCATCGGCAAAGGACAAGACCAGCGCCAGCACCAGCACCGCCAACACCGCCAGCGGCAGCGTGGTGCGCAGGGAGCTGCGGTGGCGGTTCATGACTCCGGCAAGCCCCGCACATCCACCAGGGATTGCAGATCCAGGGGCTTGGCCAGCAAGCCCTGCTGCTGCATCACCGTCATCAGGCTGCGCGCCGACTGCTGCACCAGGCCACCGGCGCCGAGCAGGCGGCGGTTCTCGGCCAGGTCCGGCAACAGCAGGCCGCGGAAGGCGCTGGGCACCTGCTCGGGCGGCAGCTGCAATCGTGGCGCCAGCAGCAGATGGGCCCGCACCGGCTCTCGCCGGAACAAGGCCAGGGCCGAAAAATGGGCCGCCACCAAACGCCGGATGGCCGGGCTTTGGCGCTCGAACACCGAGCCCTGCACCGCCAGCACATCGACGATGCGCCCGGGGATGGCACTGCTGTCAAACAGGCGCTGGGCGCCCAACTGCTCCAGCCGGGTGGCCCAGGGCTCGGCGCTGACCACCGCATCCACCGCGCCGATGCGGTAGGCATCGACACTGCGGTCCAGGGTCATCACCACCTTGTGCACCTGCTCCACCGAGAGCTGTGCCGCGTCGAGCGCTGCGCCCAACATCAGCGCACCGGTGGCGCTGTCCTCCACGCCGATGCGCAAGCCCTGGAGCGCGCGCAACTGGCCCACGCCGGGCCGGGCCAGCACCACATCGGCCCCGGCCGACTGGTCGAGCACCAGGGCCACGCGCAGGTCCACGCCATCGGCACGCGCGCTGAGCAGCTCATCGAGGGTCAGGGTGGCGGCTTCCAGCTGACCGGTGGCCAGGGCGCGCAAGGTGTCGGTGTTGGAGCGCAGCTCCACCAGGCGCAGCAGCTGCTCGTCCAGCAAGCCCAGCTCGCGCGCCAGGAAGAGCAGCTCATAGCCCGGGAAGACGATGCTGCCCACGCGCAGCGGCGGCAGGGGCGCCTGGCAACCGCTCAGCGCGCCGCCCAGGCCGGCCGAGAGCGCGCCGGCAGCGACCCTGCGCAAGGCCCGGCGACGGTCCGGCCGCAGCGCGAGCGCCGCGGGGCCAGCCCCATCGCAAGGAAACCGAAGCACAGGCATGCAGGACATCCTCTCCACCGACGCCGCCGCGTCGAACACCGACTATACGAGGCCGAGCCGGGCGGAAAGCGAAGAAAAGCAGGGCTGTGGCGCCCAGGATTCGCGGCCCGGGCAGTCCGTGTGAATCGGTGCCTAGACCGGCGCGCCGACGCGGCTAGCCCTGGGTGAAGAACTGGTAGCGCCCCTTGCCCTCGCGCTTGGCGCGGTACATGGCGGCATCGGCCTTGCGGCGCAGCTCGGCGCCGCTGTCGGCATCGTCAGGAAAGCCGGCGATGCCCACGCTGGCGCCCACCTGCAGCAGCCGGCCTTCGATCTGGCAGGGCTGGGACACGGCCGCGATCAGGCTCTGCGCCACCTTGGCCGCCGCGCCCAGCTCGCTCATGGCCGGCAGGATGACCAGGAACTCATCGCCACCGATACGCGCCACCGTGTCCTGGGCCCGCAGGCAGGCGCGCATGCGCTGCGCCACCTCGCGCAGCACCTGGTCACCGACCGGGTGGCCATGGTTGTCGTTGATGGCCTTGAAGCCATCCAGGTCAACGAAGAGCACGGCCAGCTTGCCGCCGCTGCGGCGGGCCTGGTGCATGGCCACGCCGATGCGATCTTCGACCAGGCGCATGGAGGGCAGGCCGGTCAGCTGGTCGTGCGTGGCGCTGCGCTCGATCACCTGGCGCTGCGCCTCCAGCTCGCCCAGCAGGTCGAGCAAGGCTGCGTTCTGCGCCCCGACCGCGCGGATGATGAAGTAGACGAACACCAGGCTGACGAAGATCAGGGTCAGCCAGGCCGAGGGCAGGGTTTGGTACTTCTCCAGATTGATGGAGGCCTGCAGCCAGCCGCCCACATGGCCGGCGCCCGCCACGCCCAGCACCAGCACCAGGCTCAGCGCCAGCAGCAAGGTGATGCGCACCGAATGGACAATGCCGGCGATCAGGCAGCTCAGCACCAGCCAGAAGATGCTGGACGCGGCAATGCCGAAGCTGAACACGCCCGACACGCCCACCACCCAGCACAGGCCGATGAACAAGGCCGAGAGCAGCGTCTCGCTGAGGCGCTTGCGATTGCAATAGACCGCCAGCACGGTGCCGCCGAGCAGGATGTGCACCCAGTACACCGGCAACCAGCCCGTGCCCAGGCTGCGCATCACCGACAGCGGCATGCCGATGCCGGCAATCACCAGCAGGCCGGCCCACAGGCGCTCCAAAAAAGTGCGCTTGATCGCCGCCAGGCGCAC
>JAIXSD010000547.1 GCA_027484885.1 Rubrivivax sp. | reverse complement strand
GTCGACTGGGTGCGCATCTACAAAGAGGACTGAGCCATGCAGTTCAGCCGGCATCGTGCCCTCACAGCCCGAACCGGGCCCAGAACCGCGCCCCCGCGCCGGATCGAGGCGCCGCTGCGCGCGCTTGCGCCTGCGGCGGCGGCCATGCGCGTGAACGGCCATGCCACTGAATCTCAGGTGTCAGCCTGTCACCTCGCCATCGACTGGGTCCGCATCTTTCCCAAGGGCGTGGGCGCCCGGCCCGATGCCGACAGCCTGGGCGCCCTGTCGCGCCAGGTCGATGGCCTGCTGGCGCAAGGCCTGCAACCCTGGGCCACCCTGCACCAGGGCCGGCTGCCGCCGGCGCTGCTGGAGCAAGGCGGCTGGCTCAAGCGCTCGACCATCGGCGCCTTTGCCGATTTCGCTCGCTTGATGGGCGAGCAGCTGGGCGACCGGGTGCGACACTGGATCACGCATGACGACCCCGGCCGCCCCTCCCTGCCCGGCGGCGCGGCGTACGAAGCCCCGGCCCGGGCGCTCCACACCGCCTTGCAGATCAGCCACCACCGCCTGGTCAGCCATGGCGAAGCCCTGCGCGCCCTGCGCAGCGCGGCACCCGGCGCCCAGCTCGGTTTGATCCTGAGCCTGCAGGCGATCCGCCCCGCCAGCCACCAGCCCGCCGACCTGGCCACCGCGCTGCGCCAGGACGGCCTGCGCAACCGCTGGTGGCTGGACCCGCTGTTCGGATGCGGCTACCCCAGCGATGTGCTGCAGGCCCTGGGCGTGGACGCACCCACCGTGCTGCCCGGCGATCTGCGCAGCATGGCCAGCCCCTGCGACTTTCTCGCCGTCCGGCCGCAGCGCCACGAACAGCAGGCCTCGGCCGGCCCCGAGCCCGAGGTTGACGAAGCCCGCATCCTCGAACTGCTGGAGCGGGTGCACCGAGACTACGCGCCGCCCGCGCTGTACCGCATCCGCCCCGAGGCCGCCACACCCGCGCACGCGGTGGCCCGATCTGGCGCCCGCCTGCTGCCGAGCGGCGCCGAAGCGCCGTCCTTCTTCCGCATCGAAAGGGTCTCGTTTTGAGCCGCGTTTGCATCCAAGGCCTCAACATCCGCTTCGGCGGCCACGAGGTCATCCGCCACCTCGACCTGGACGTCCAGTCCGGCGAATTCCTGGTTCTGCTGGGCCCCTCGGGCTGCGGCAAATCGACCTTGCTGCACAGCATTGCCGGCCTCAACCCCATCAGCGGCGGCCGCATCCTGATCGGCGACCAAGACATGAGCCAGGCTGAGCCCAGCGCCCGCGGCGTGGGCATGGTGTTTCAGAGTTATGCGCTCTACCCGCATATGAGCGTGCATGACAACCTGGCCTTCCCGCTCAAGATGGCTGGTCTGCCCAAGGCCGACATCGAGGCCCGGGTGCAGCGCGCTGCCGCCATGCTGCAGCTGGACGCCCTGCTGCAGCGCCGCCCGGCCCAGCTCTCCGGCGGCCAGCGCCAGCGCGTGGCCATCGGCCGCGCCGTGGTGCGCGAGGCCGGCGTGCTGCTGCTGGACGAGCCGCTCTCCAACCTCGACGCAAAGCTGCGCACCGAGCTGCGTCGCGAGCTCAAGCAGCTCCATGCGCGCCTGGGCAACACCATGATTTACGTGACCCACGACCAGGTGGAAGCCATGACCCTGGCCACCCGCATCGTGGTGATGCACGAGGGCGCCATCCAGCAGATCGGCACGCCGGCCGAGGTCTACGAGCGGCCACGCACGCTGCGTGTGGCCAGCTTCGTCGGCTCGCCGACGATCAACCGCATCGCCGGGCAGCTGAACGCCAGCGGCCAGTTCCAGTCCGGTGTGCTGCAGCTGGCCGGCCCGGCCGGGGCACCCGCCGGCGCGCTGACCCTGGGCGTGCGGCCCGAAGACGTGATGCTGGGCGCAGGCCAGCCTTTCGAGGGCCGGGTCGAGCTGATCGAGCCGCTGGGCGGCCAGCACCTGGTCTGGCTGCGCTGCGGCGAGCAGGCCTTGTGCGCGGTGCTGCCGGGCCAGCCCAGCTTGCAAACGGGCGAGGCCCTGCATTTCGGCTTCGACGCGCGCCGCCTGCATTGGTTCGACGCCGAGGGCCTGCGGCTGGACTGAGCGCCGGGCCGGGAATCCCCGCTTGCCACAGGGCTGGGCGGCGCCCAAAACAAGCCGACAATGGCAGCTTGTTTCGCTCGCGCCGCCAGGCGCACCACGGCCCCGACATGCCTCGCCTTTTGCCTTGTCTGCGCCACGCCGCCTTCCGAGCCTTCGGCGCGCTCGCGGCGCTCTTGCTGGCCGCGCCGCTGCAGGCGCAGAGCATCGCCTTCATCAACCCAGGCCATGCCGACGAGACCTTTTGGCGCAGCGCCAGCCAGGCCATGGAGGCCGCCGCCAGCAGCCTGGGGCTGAAGCTGGAGGTGCTGTACGCCGAGCGCGACCCCGAACGCACCGTCGCCCTGAGCCGCGAACTGGCAGAGCGCCCCGCCGGCCAGCGCCCGGACTATGTGATCCTCAGCAATGACAAAGGCGTGCTGGTGCCCTGCGCCCAAAACCTGGCGGCGGCCGGCATCAAGAGCTTTGCGGCCTTCTCGGGCCTGCTGCCGCAGGAACAGCAGCGCTTCAGTCCGCGCCGTGGCCTTCCCCTGCTGGTGGGCAGCCTGGAGCCGCGCGCCCAGGACGCCGGCTATCTGAGCGGCAAGGCCTTGCTGGAACAAGGCCTGGCGCGCCGGATGCACGGCACCGATGGGCGCCTGCACCTGGTCTCTATCGCCGGCGATCGCTCCACGCCCAGCTCCATCCAGCGCAACCAGGGCCTGCGCCAGGCCCTGGCCGAGCATCCCCAGGTGGACCTGGCCGCGCAGGCCTTTGCCGACTGGCGCCGCGATCAGGCGCGCGAGCGCATGCTGGGCCTGCTGCAGCGCGGCGCAGCGCCGCAGCTGGTCTGGGCCGGCAGCGATTTGATGGCCTTTGGCGCCATGGACGCGGCCGAGAGCCGGGGCCTCAAGCCCGGGCGAGACCTGCTGTTCGCCGCCATCAACACCTCGGACGAAGCCATGCAGGCCCTGATCGACGGCCGCCTCTCGGCCTTGGTGGGTGGCCATTTCCTGACCGGCGCCTTCGCCCTGGTCATGCTGCACGACTTGCACCAGGGTCGCGATTTCATCGACGAAGGCCTGAGCCTGGAGCGCCCCTTGTTCATGCGCTTCGACCGCGCCGCCGCCCTGCGCTTCCTGGCCCGCCCCGACCTGCGCGAGCTGGACTTCCGCCGCTTCAGCAAGGTGCACAACCCGCACCTGCGCCGCTACGACTTCAGCCCGCAAGTCTTGCTGGACAGCGGCGCCAAGCGCTGAAGCAGGCAGACAGGCAGACAGGCAGGCAGACAGCCAGACCGCTTGGGCGCGAGGGCCGTCAGTAGCGCCCCGCCGCCCCCGCCACCCGCAAGTAGACGTAGGCCGCCCAGGCCACCAGCGCCCGGCTGAGCATGGCCCGCAAGCCCTGACCCTGCAGATGGCGCTGGTCCACCTGGCGCGAGACCTGCAAGGCCTGGGCAAACTCGGCCGCCAGCGCACGCGAGAAATCGGCATCGCGGACGATGACATTGGCCTCCAGGTTCAGCAGCAGAGACAGCGGGTCGATGTTGGAGCTGCCCACCGTGGCCCAGCTCTCATCGACCACGCAGACCTTGGCATGCAGGAAAGCCGGCGTGTACTCGAAGATTTCGACGCCGTGGCCGAGCAGCTCGGTGTACAGCGCCTGCGCAGCCATGCCGGCCAGCAAATAGTCGACCTTGCCCTGCAGCAGCAAGCGCACCCGCACGCCGCGCCGGGCGGCGTCGCGCAGGGCGCGGCGGAAGGCATGGCCGGGGTAGAAGTAAGGCGTGATCAGGTCCACCCGCTCGCGCGCGGCGCGGATGGCGTCGATGTAAGCCCGCTCGATGGTGCGGCG
>JAIXSD010000635.1 GCA_027484885.1 Rubrivivax sp. | reverse complement strand
TGCGGCCTGGCCGGCGCCTACCTGACCCTGGCGCAGAACGCCTCCTTCTCGCCGAACATGACGGCCGGCCGCGGCTACATCGCCCTGGCCGCCATGATCTTCGGCAAGTGGAAGCCCCTGCCCACGCTCGCCGCCTGCCTGCTGTTCGGTTTCCTCGATGCCCTGGCCATCCGCATGCAGGGCGCGGTGATCCCGGGTGTCGGCGAAGTGCCGGTGCAGCTGATTCAGGCCTTGCCCTATTTGCTGACCGTGATTCTGCTGGCCGGTTTCATCGGCCAGGCCCTGGCGCCCAAGGCCCTGGGCCGGCCCTACCTCAAAGAACGTTGAGCACACGCGTGAACGCTCTGAAGATCGATCTCACACCGGATCTCGTGCAACGCCTGCTGGCCGCCTCGTTGGGCGCGCGCCAGCATTCGCATTCGCCGTACTCCGGCTATGCCGTGGGTGCTGCTGTGCTCGATGAGCAGGGCCGCATCCATGCCGGCTGCAATATCGAAAACGCCGCCTACCCGCAAGGCTGGTGCGCCGAGGCCTCGGCCCTGACCGCCATGATCATGGCCGGCGGTCGCCGCGTCAGCGCGGTGCTGGTCAGCGGCCCCGGCCCGGACATCATCACGCCCTGCGGTGGCTGCCGCCAGAAGCTGCGCGAGTTCGCCGACCCGGAGCTGATCATCATCGCCGCCGACCCGGGCGGCATTCGCCAGCAGTGGACGCTGGAACAGCTGCTGCCTTTTAGTTTCGGCCCCGAGCATCTGAAGCTCTGAGCCACCGCAACAATTCCCAGGAGGAACCTCATCATGATCGACCACAAGACCCTGAATCCCGCCATCGCCCAGACTGCCGAAAAGCTCAAGACCCTGTTCGGCACGGCCCCTGCCGTGGCCGTGGTGCTGGGCTCGGGCTGGGCCGGCGCGGTCAGCCTGGTGCAGAACGCCAAGCACCTGGCCTACACCGAGCTGCCGGCTTTCCCGCAGCCCAAGGTGGAAGGCCATGTCAACGAGATCGTGGTCGGCACCATCGGCGAGCAGGCCGTGGTGATGCTGCGTGGCCGCGCCCACACCTACGAGAGCGGCGATTGCACCGGCATGGCCGGCGCCCTGCGCAGCCTCAAGGCTTGGGGCGTCAAGGTGCTGCTGCAGACCAATGCCTCGGGTTCCATCCGCAGCCACATGCCGGCCGGCAGCCTGATGCTGATCAGCGATCACATCAACGCACCGCAGCGCTCGCCCCTGGTCGGCGAGCCCGGCAGCGAGCGCTTTGTCGACATGAGCACCGCCTACGACCTGGAACTGCGTCAGCATGCCAAGGGCGTGGCCAAGGCCCAGAACCTGATGCTGGGTGAGGGCGTCTATTGCTGGGCCCTGGGCCCGCAGTTCGAAACCCCGGCTGAGATCCGCATGTTTGCTGCCTGGGGCGCCGACGCCGTGGGCATGAGCACCGTGCCGGAAACCATCCTGGCCCGCCATGCCGGCCTGCGCGTCATGGGCCTGGCCCTGATGACCAATATGGCCGCCGGCCTGTCGGCTGAGGCGCTGACCCATGCCCTGACCCTGCAGCAGGCCCAGCAGTCCGGCGAGCGCGCGGCGCAGTTCCTGGGCGCCGTGGTGGCCGGCATGGCCGACCTGGCCTCGCTGAAAGACTGAGCGTTCTTCCATGGCCTCTTTGGATTTGAAAGAAGACGCAGCGCGCATTGCGCTGCAATGCCTGGACCTGACCAGCCTCAACGACGCCGACACGGCCGAGGACATCGCCGCCCTGTGCCGGCGTGCCCAGACGCCTTTCGGCCCGGTGGCGGCCGTTTGCGTGTGGCCGCGTTTCGTGGCGCAAGCGCGCGCGGCCTTGCCGGCCGAGATCAAGGTGGCGGCCGTGGCCAATTTTCCGGACGGTGCGCTCGATCTGGCCCGTGCCTTGGCCGATGTGCAGGCGATTGCCACGGCTGGCGGCGATGAGGTCGATGTGGTCCTGCCCTACCGCGCCCTGATGGCCGGCCAGCGCAGCGAGTGCGCCGAGTTCCTGGCCGAGGTGCGCCATGCCAGCCGGCCGCTGACGCTCAAGGTCATCATCGAGAGCGGTGAGCTGAAGACCCCCGAGCTGATCGCGGATGCGGCCCGCCTGGCCTTGATGGCCGGCGCCGATTTTGTCAAGACCAGCACCGGCAAGACGCCGGTCTCGGCCACGCCTCTGGCTGCCCGCCACATCCTCAGCGAGATCGCCGGCAGCGGCTTGGTCTCGGCCGGCTTCAAGGCCTCGGGTGGCATCCGCACGGCGGCCGACGCTCAGGTCTATCTGGAACTGGCGGCCGACAAGCTCGGCGTCGCGGCGCTGAACCCGCGCCGCCTGCGCTTTGGCGCCAGCGGCCTGCTCGGCGATATCGAGGCCGTGCTGTCCGGCACGGCGGCGCCGGCCAGCACCGCCAGCTACTGAGCGCAGCGGCCGTGCGGGCCCAGGAGATCATTCGCGCCAAGCGCGATGGTGTGGCGCTGTCCGAAGCGCAGATCCAGAGTCTGGTGCGCGGTCTGGTCGATGGCGGCTGGAGCGAGGGCCAGATTGCGGCCCTGGCCATGGCCATCCTCTGGCGCGGCATGAGCCGGGCCGAGTGCGTGGCCCTGACCCGGGCCATGCGCGATTCGGGCCGCCAGATGCACTGGCGCGATCTGCCCGGCCCGGT
>JAIXSD010000209.1 GCA_027484885.1 Rubrivivax sp. | reverse complement strand
CCCGTTTTGCTGTGCTTGCCGAGCAAGCTGTTTGGAGGAGAGGGGGGGATTCGAACCCCCGAGACGTTTCCGTCCGCCTGATTTCGAGTCAGGTACATTCAACCACTCTGCCACCTCTCCGGTATTCTGGTGCTCGCGTTGGTTGCTGCGAGTAAGCCCGCTAGTATAGCGAGATTTTTTCAGTTTGCCAGCACTTTTCGCTCATGCCCGCAAAATTTCTGCGCCACGCAGGTAGGGACGCAGGGCTTCGGGCACGGTGATGCTGCCGTCGGCGTTCTGGTAGTTCTCCAGAACTGCCACCAGGGTGCGACCCACGGCCAGGCCGGAGCCGTTCAAGGTATGAACCAGATCATTCTTGCCCTGCTCGTTCTTGAAACGGGCTTGCATGCGGCGGGCCTGGAAGGCCCCCATATTCGAGCAGGAGCTGATCTCGCGGTAGGTGTTCTGCGCCGGCACCCAGACTTCCAGGTCGTAGGTCTTGGTCGCACCAAAGCCCATATCGCCGGTGCACAGCAGCACCGTACGGTAAGGCAAGCCCAGTTTCTGCAGGATGGCCTCGGCGTGCAGCGTCATTTCCTCCAGCGCGGCCATGCTGCGCTCAGGGTGCTCGATGCGCACCATCTCGACCTTGTCGAACTGGTGCTGGCGGATCAGGCCACGCGTGTCACGGCCGGCACTGCCCGCTTCCGAACGGAAGCAAGGGCTGTGGGCGGTCAGCTTGATCGGCAGGACCGATGCGTCCAGCACCTGCTCGCGCACGGTGTTGGTCAGCGAGATTTCCGAGGTGGAGATCAGGTACTGCTCCTGCGCCTGGTCGTCGCCGCCACGCAGCACCCAGAACATGTCTTCCTTGAACTTGGGCAGCTGGCCCGTGCCTTCCAGCACCTCTCGGTTGACGATGTAGGGCGTGTAGCACTCGGTGTAGCCATGCTCCTCGGTCTGCACGTCGAGCATGAACTGCGCGAGTGCGCGATGCAGGCGAGCCGCCGGGCCCTTCAGGAAAGAGAAACGCGAGCCGCTGAGCTTGGCGCCGGTTTCAAAGTCCAGGCCCAGAGGTGCGCCCAGGTCCACATGGTCGCGCACCTCGAAATCGAAGCTGCGCGGAGTACCCCAACGGCGCACTTCCACATTGCCGCTTTCGTCGCTGCCCACGGGCACGCTCTCGTCCGGCAAATTGGGCACGCTCATCAGCATGGTGCTGAGCTCGGCCTGGATCGCTTCCAGGCGTTCCGCCGCAGCCTTGAGCTCATCGCCGATGCCGCCCACTTCAGCCATCACGGCCGAGGCATCCTCGCCCTTGCCCTTCAGCATGCCAATCTGCTTGGACAGGCTGTTACGTCGGCTCTGCAGCTCCTCGGTGCGCATCTGCACGCCCTTGCGCTCGGTCTCGAGCGCGGCGTAACGGGCTTCATCCAGGAAGGCTTGGGGGTTCTTGCGGGTGTTCAGGCGGGCCACCACGGCGGCCAGGTCCTTGCGCAACAGATTGATGTCTAGCATTTGAAGAGGTGTCCTTGGTATTCGTTCGATTCTATGAAAGCAAAACGGCGCCAAGAGCAGGCGCCGCCGGCAAGCCCAAGTGCCGGCTTCAGGATCGAGAGCTGCTCACCTCGGCCATGGACTTGTCGCCCAGGCCCATGGGCAGCGGGAAGCGCACATGCTCTTCCACGCCCGGCAAGCTGCGCACCGTGGTGGCGCCGAGTTCGCGCAGGCGGTTGATGACGGCCTGCACCAGCACATCAGGGGCCGAGGCGCCGGCCGTCAGGCCCACGCGCGCGCGGCCATCGAGCCACTCGGGCTGCAGGTCTTCGGCCGCATCGACCATATAGCCCGGCGTGCCCAGGCGCTGCGCCAGCTCACGCAGGCGGTTGCTGTTGGAGCTGGTGGGGCTGCCCACGACGATGACCACGTCCACCTGGGGCGCCAGCACCTTGACGGCGTCCTGGCGGTTTTGCGTGGCGTAGCAGATGTCCTGCTTCTTGGGTTCACGCACCTGCGGGAAATGCGCCTTCACGGCGGCCAGAATCTCGGCAGCATCGTCAACGCTGAGCGTGGTCTGCGTGACCACGGCCAATTTGGACGGATCCTTGACTCGCACATGCGGTACATCGCTGGCCTCTTCGACCAAATAGATGCCTTCGCTGAGCTGGCCCATGGTGCCCTCGACCTCGGGGTGCCCTTTGTGGCCGATCATGATGAATTCATAACCTTCGCGGTGCAGCTTGGCCACCTCGACATGGACCTTGGTCACCAGCGGGCAGGTCGCATCAAAGACCTGGAAACCACGCTGCGCCGCCTCCTGGCGCACGGCCTGGCTCACGCCGTGGGCGCTGAACACCAGGGTGGCGCCTGGCGGCACTTCGGAGAGCTCTTCGATGAAGATGGCGCCGCGCGCCTTCAGGTCGTTGACCACATAGGTGTTGTGCACGATCTCATGGCGCACATAAATGGGTGCACCAAACTTGAGCAGCGCGCGCTCGACGATCTCGATCGCGCGGTCCACGCCGGCGCAAAAGCCGCGCGGCTCGGCCAGCAACACTTCCTGGGGCTGTATGGAATTCGGCATCTCAGAGCACCCCGATCACTTGCACTTCAAAGCTCACCGGCTGGCCGGCCAGCGGGTGATTGAAATCGAACAAGGCACTGTCCTCGCCGATCTCGCGGATCAGCCCGGCATAGCTGGCCTGGCCATCGGGCGTGGGGAACTGCACCACATCGCCGACGTGGTACTCCTCGTCCGGGTCGCCGAGCTGTCGCAGCAGGCTGAGCTTCACACGTTGCATCATCTCGGCATTGCGCTCGCCAAAGGCCTCGCCGGCCGCCAGCTCGAACTGGGTGCGCGTGCCTTCGGCAAGGCCGATCAGGCGCGCCTCGATGGCGGGGGACAGCTCGCCCGTGCCCAGGGACAGCGTGGCCGGCTTGTCATCGAAGGTGTTGATGACGTCGGTGCCGTCCGGCCCGGAGAGGCGGTAGTGCAGCGTCAGGAAAGAACCGGCTTGGATAAGATTCATGAGAGCGCAAGGTCGAAGTTGCCCGGATTTTAGGGCCTGAGCCCGCCTCCCCCGGCCAGCGACGACAGAAAGCCCCAACCGGCCCCTTCCGCGCACCTGCACCCCAGCCTGCTGCTCTGCGGAGACGCCCATGCCGCTGCACGACCTGCCGCCCGAAGCCCGTCCGCGAGAGAAGCTGCTGGCGCGCGGCCCCGAGGCCCTGGCCGATGCGGAACTGCTGGCCCTGCTGCTGCGCACCGGCATCCAGGGCACACCGGTCTTGCAACTGGCACAGCAGTTACTCGATCAGTTCGGAGGCTGGCACGGCCTGCTCCATGCGCGGGTGGCCGATCTGAAACGCATCAAAGGCCTGGGGCCGGCCAAGCAGGCCGAGATCGCCGCCGTGCTCGAGATCGCGCGGCGCTCGCTGCACAGCGAGCTGGCCCAGCGGCCGGTGTTCGACGCGCCCGAGGCCGTGCGGCGCTACCTCAGCCTGCAGCTCGGCGGCCTGGGCCATGAGGTGTTTGCCGTGCTCTTCCTCGATGCCCAGCACCGCCTGATTGCGCTGGAAGAGATGTTCCGCGGCACGCTGACGCAAACCAGCGTCTACCCGCGCGAGGTGGTCAAGCGCGGCCTGGCCCTGGGGGCGGCCGCCGTGATCCTGGCCCACAACCATCCTTCCGGCGTGGCCGAACCTTCGCGCGCCGACGAGCTGCTGACCCGGGCTTTGCAAGCGGCGCTGAACCTGGTCGACATCCGGGTACTTGACCATTTCGTGGTGGGCATGGGCGAGGTCATCTCGATGGCGGAGCGCGGGCAAATATGATGGCGCCCGCCACGCAGCTCCCGCCATGACACCCCCGCCCTCCCCGCCACGCTCGCGCAACACCTCCGCCGCCCTGCACAGCCTGCAAGACCTCAAGCTGCTGCAGCGCGAGCTGGCCCTGGCGCGCCGCGCCGAGGAAGAACGGCGCGAGCGCGAAGCCGCGGCCGCGCGCCTGGCGGAGCAGGAGCGGCGCATCTTCGAGCTCAGCGTCGGCCCGGTGACACGGCTGGCCGCGCAGCAAGCCCGGGTGCTGCACGAACGCCAGCGCCCGGCACCCGAACCGCTGCAGCGCGAGGCCGACGAGCGCCAGGTGCTGCTGCAGGCCTTGTCGGACGACTTCGATGTCGACACCTTGCTGGAAACCGACGAAAGCCTGTCCTTCCGCCGCCCCGAGATCAGCCAGGAGGTGGTGCGCAAGCTGCGCCGTGGCCATTGGAGCCTGCAGGCCCAGCTCGACCTGCACGGCCTGCGCCGCGATCAGGCCCGCGAGGCCCTGGGCCACTTCATCCAGGAAAGCGCCCGCCGCGGCCTGCGCTGCGTGCGCGT
>JAIXSD010000303.1 GCA_027484885.1 Rubrivivax sp. | reverse complement strand
GGCATCAGCGATTCGACCTGGCGGTACAGGGCCTGCTGCACGGCCGCCAGATCGAGCGAGGCGGTGAGCTCGCGGCCGATGTCACTGACCGTGGCGATCTGCTGCCGCTGGGCCCGCACCTGGGCCGTGCGCAGCTCGACCTGGCGCTCCAGCTCCTGCTGCACCCGGCGCAGCCGACTCAGGCGCAGCTGCCAGGCCGCCGCCAGGCTCACCGCCAGCAGCGCCAGCATCAGCAGGCGCACGCTCAGGCTGCGCCACCAGGGCGGCTGCACCTCAATCTCCAGCAACTGGCGCGGCTCGCCCCACACCCCGTCGGGGTTGGCCGCCCGGGCCAGCAGGCGGTAACGGCCAGCATCGAGGTTGGTGTAGGTGGCCAGGCCCTCGCCATCGGGGCCGTGGATCCAGTCCTGGTCAAAGCCTTCGAGCCTCCAGGCATAGCGCAGGCGGCCGGCGCTGAAAAAATGCTGGGCACGCAGGTCGAAACTGACCATGGCTTCGTGGTGGCTCAGGCGCAGGCGATCGGCCTGCGCCAGCGGCCCGCTCACGCCCAGCGCGGCCAGGCTGCTGGCGGCCTCGCCGGCACGCTGCACCGACTGGCTCGGGTCCAGCAGGGAGCGGTTGAAGATGCGCACATCGGCCAGCACCACCGGTGGCGCCACCGGGTTGTCGCGCAGCTCGCTGGGCTTAAAGCGCAGCAGGCCGTCACCGCCGTACAGCAGCTGGCCGGCCACACCGCGGGCACTGCCGCCCTGGGCAAAGTTGCCGCGGAAGTGGCCGCTGCGCGAGGGGTAGTGGCGCAGGCTGCGGCGCTCCGGGTCGAGGCGGCTGAGGCCATCGGGGCTGGCGAACCAGAGCGCGTCGTCGTCGGCCAGCTCCAGGCTGTGGACCCAGCCTTTGGGCATGCCGGCCAGGCCGCGCCGGGACTTGAACTGCCAGAGGCCCTCGGCGTTCTGCACCAGCTCGTACAGGCCCAGCTGGGTGCCGGCCCAGATGCGGCCCTGGCGGTCCTGCCGCAGGGCGTAGATGGCCAGCTCGGAGGGCTGGGGCAAGTCCACACTGGGCCGCACCGGCTGGCTGAAACGCTGCGCGGCCGCATCCCAGAGCTGCAGGCCGCCCTTGCTGCCCAGCCACAAACGCCCCTCACGGTCGGGCAGCAGGCAGTCGATCACTTCGTTGCTGAGGCTGCCGGCCTGGCCCGCCTCGCGCCGGTAGCGGGTGACGCGGCCATCGGCCGCAAAGCGATACGCGCCCGCCGCACTGGCAGCCCAGAGCTGGCCCTGCGCATCCAGCGCCAGCGCCGCGATCGACATGCCGCCGCCCAGGCGCTCGCCAAGATCGACCCGCCGCGCCTGGCGGCGCTTGACATCGATCAGGAACAAACCATCGTCACCGCCGACCCAAAGCCCCCGCTCGGGCGGCAGCAACAAGGCCTTGAGGTAGCGCATGGGCAGTTGCTCCGCGCTGATGCGCTCGGCCTCGCCACTGCTCAGCTGCAGGCGGTTCAGGCCGCCGCCGTAGGTGGCCACCCAGGCATGGTCGGCGCCATCGGCGGCCACCGCCATCACGCTGTCGTAGGACAGGCTGCTGGCATCACCGACCACCGAGCGGTAGGCGCGGAAGCCGCCGCTGCGCAAATCCGCCAGCGAAATGCCCCAACCCCAGGTGCCCACCCAGAGCACGCCGCTGCGGTCCTGAAACAAAGCTGAGATGGCATTGCTGAAGACGCTGTCCGGCAGGGCCGGGTGGTGGACATGGGATTCGAAAGCCTCGCTGCCCGGCCGCCAATGCCACAGCCCGGCATTGCCGGTGCCGACCCAGATGCCGTCGTCCTGGTCGCGGTAGACGGTGTGCACCAGGCTGGCCGGCAGCCCCCAGCGCGCTGGCAGGTCCAGCGCCTCACCGCTGCGCGTGTCTATCATCTGCACGCCAGCGTTGGTGCCCAGCCAGGCGCGCTGCTGGCCGTCGATCACCAGGCTGCGCACGCCCGGCTCGGCCTTGCCAAAGCTGGCCAGCGGCCAGCGGTGCTGCAGGCGGCCCTGGGCATTGAGATGCATCAGATGCCGACCAGCCACCAGCCACACGCCTAGCGCGCCGTCGCTGGCCATGGCCGCCATGCCGGCCTTGCGGCCGGGCACCAGCGGCTCCAGCGGCGGCAGGCGGACCGGCTGAAACTGGCGCTGCTGGGGGTCGAAACGCTGCAGGTCCAGCCCCGTCATCACCCAGACCTGGCCCTCGCTGGCCGGCTGCAGGCCCAGCACATAGCGCTCGCGCATGTGGCGCTCACCGGGCAGGCCGTGGCGGCGCAGGGTTTCGCTGCGCAGGTCCATCTCATCCAGCCCCCGCTCGGTGCCGATCAGCAGGCGTTCACCGGGGAGCAGCAAGAGGCTGCGCACGGCCGGATGGCTCAAGGTCTGGGCATCGGCGGGCTCGGAGCCGAACAGCTGCGCAGCCCGACCGTCATAGCGATAGAGCCCGGCGCTGGTGCCCAGCCACATCAGGCCGCGTGCGTCCTGCTGGGCGCTGTACAGGATGGCTTGCAGGCCGGCCCGCTCGGCCGAGAGCTGCTCAAACCGCAAACTCTGCAAGCCGCTGCCCGCCTGCGCCACAGCACAGAGAGCCCAAATCCAGACCATGCACCAGCCCCGAAGCCGGCCGAGCCCCCAGCCGGCCCTGGCGAGGAGGAGCCATGCGGCAAATATGGTGAGGGAGCCCAGGCGCAAGCGCATGCGCCCCAGCCTAACCGAATCGCGTGTCTCGCCCCACCGGTCTGTCCCTAGGGCGACACGGCGGAGCCGAAGGGCTCAAAGCCAGTGCCAGCGCAGCAGAATCTGTGTGGCCAGCAGGCCCAGGGTGAAGCCCACCGCGCCGTAGAGCAAGGCTTGCAGCAGGCGGTTGGTGCGGCGCTGCTCGCGCAGCAAGGC
>JAIXSD010000205.1 GCA_027484885.1 Rubrivivax sp. | reverse complement strand
TTTGTTGACTTCCGTTTCACCGACACCCGTGGCAAGGAACAGCACGTGACCGTGCCGGTTTCGCACTTCGACGAAGACAAGTTCGTCTCCGGCCATGCTTTCGACGGCTCGTCCATCGCAGGCTGGAAGGGCATTGAAGCTTCGGACATGCTGCTCATGCCCGATCCGAACACGGCCAATATCGACCCTTTCTTCGAAGAGCCGACCCTGATCCTGTCCTGCGACGTGGTCGACCCGGCCGACGGCAAGGCCTATGAGCGCGATCCCCGCTCGCTGGCCAAGCGCGCTGAAGCCTATCTGAAGGCCTCGGGCCTGGGCGACACCGCCTACTTTGGTCCTGAGCCCGAATTCTTCATCTTCGACTCGGTGCGTTGGGCCAACGACATGTCGGGTTCCTTCTTCAAGATCGAATCCGAAGAAGGCGCCTGGAACACCGGCAAGGAATACGAGCACGGCAACACCGGCTACCGTCCGACCGTCAAGGGTGGCTACTTCCCCGTGCCCCCGGTCGACAGCGGCCAGGACATGCGCTCGGAAATGTGCTTGATCCTGGAACAACTGGGCATCCCGGTTGAAGTGCACCACCACGAAGTGGCGAACGCCGGCCAGATGGAAATCGGCACCAAGTTCAGCTCCCTGGTCGAGCGCGCCGACTGGACCCAGCTGCAAAAGTACGTGATCCAGAACGTGGCCCATGCCTACGGCAAGACTGCCACTTTCATGCCCAAGCCCCTGGTCGGCGACAACGGCAGCGGCATGCATGTGCACCAGTCGGTCTGGAAGGACGGCAAGAACCTGTTTGCCGGTGACGGCTACGCCGGTCTGAGCGACTTCGCCCTGTACTACATCGGCGGCATCATCAAGCACGCCCGTGCCCTGAACGCCATCACCAACCCCGGCACCAACAGCTACAAGCGTCTGGTCCCCGGCTTCGAAGCCCCGGTGAAGCTGGCCTATTCGGCCAAGAACCGCTCGGCCTCGATCCGCATCCCCTACGTGGCCAACCCCAAGGGCCGCCGCGTCGAGGCTCGCTTCCCCGATCCTTCGGCCAACCCCTACCTGTGCTTCGCCGCCCTGCTCATGGCTGGTCTGGACGGCGTGGAAAACAAGATCCACCCTGGCGAAGCCGCCACCAAGGACCTGTACCACCTGCCGCCGGAAGAAGACGCGCTGGTGCCCACCGTCTGCCACAGCCTGGACCAGGCCCTGGAAGCGCTGGACAAGGACCGTGCCTTCCTGACCAAGGGTGGCGTGTTCACCGATGCTTACATTGACGCCTACATCGACCTGAAGATGCAGGAAGTTACTCGCCTGCGCATGGCGACCCACCCGGTCGAGTTCGACATGTACTACGCCCTGTGATGGCCGCCGGCCTCCAGCGTGCCGTGATGTGCGCTGCAGGCCGGGCTTTCACGAGCCGCAAGGCTCCGCGCAAAGGACGGCCTCGGCCGTCCTTTTTCATGCCCGGCGCTGGTTCCTGTGCTGTGGGTTGCGCAGGACAAGGCGGGATTCAGCGGGTTTGTGCGTTGACTGCGGACACGGCACATGGGCCACAATCGCGCCATGTTGATCCGATCCGCTTCGCCGATGACTTCGATCCGCAAGAGTGCCCGAGCCGGTCTGCCGAAATGGGCCGTTTGGAGTGCCGCTGCGCTCATCTCGGCCCTGGCCTCGGGCGCCCAGGCCCAGGGCACGGTCTACCGCTGCCCCGGCCCGCCGGTGCTCTACACCGACGCCTTGTCGGCCAAGGAAGCATCGGAAAAGGGCTGCCGCACCATCGAGGGTTCGCCCATCACCGTGGTGCAGTCGCCCAAGCCCAAGGCGGGCACGGCAGGCACGGCCGGGGGCTCGCATGGTGAAGCCGGCAGCACGCCTGCGGCGCGCAGCAGCAGCGATGGCGGCCGGGTCGACCCCAGCCAGCAGCGCAGCCGCGACAACGAGCGCCGCCGCGTGCTGGAAACCGAGCTGCGCGAGGCCGAGGAACGCCTGGCCAGCACGCAGCGTGAGTACGCCGGCGGCAACGCCGAGCGACGCGCCGACGAGCGCAACTACCAGCGCTACCTGGACCGCATGGCCGAGCTCAAAGCCAGCATCGCGCGCCAGGAGAGCGATGTCGCGGCGCTCAAACGCGAAATCAGCAAGCTGCCGTCCTGAGGCCCGGCCATCGTCGCCGGTCTGGGGCGCGCGCAGCGGCACCCAGGAGTTGTTCTCATGAGCCCCAGTGCTCCCACCCATTCCGTGCCTCTGACCGAGGCCGAGCGGACACCGCCGGTGTTCGATGCCCTGGACATGCTGGCCACCATGGTGGCCGTGGTCCGCCCGGACGGCGAATGCCTGTTTGCCAACACCGCGTTTGAAAACGTCATGGGCCTGTCGCGCCGCGCCGTGCAGCGCAGCAGCCTCTACGACTGGTTTGCCGAAGCCGGCCGCCTGCGCGACACGGTCGAGGGCGTGGCCCGCAACGCCTATTCCAGCAGCCGCTTCGATGCCCTGCTGCGCCGTGGTGTGCGCCCGCACGAGGTGCTGGTGCCGGTCCATGTGATCGTCTCGCAGCTGGAGGCCGGCTCGGCCGCGCCGCGCGGCGGTGATCTGGTCTTGATCGAGCTGATCGAGAACGCCCAGCAAACCCGTCAGGACCGCGAAGAGCGCACGCTCGACCAGGTGCAGGCCACCAAGGAGCTGACGCGCAATCTGGCGCACGAAATCAAGAACCCGCTGGGCGGCATTCGCGGCGCGGCGCAGCTGCTGGCCATGGAGCTGGCACCCACAGAGATGGGGGCCGAGCTCAGCGAGTACACCCAAGTCATCATCCACGAGGTCGATCGCCTGCAAAGCCTGGTTGACCGCCTGCTGGCGCCGCACCGCCATGCGCCGGTGGTGGCCGATGTCAACATCCACGAGGTCTGCGAGCGGGTGCGCGCCCTGGTGCTGGTCGAGCATCCGCGTGGCCTGTCGATCAAGCGCGACTACGACACCTCGCTGCCCGACTTCCGCGGCGACCGCGAGCAGCTGATTCAGGCCGTGCTCAACATCGTGCAGAACGCGGCCCAAGCCTTGCAATCCCGCATGGCGACCGGTGATGCCTGCATCACCTTGCGCACGCGGGTGGCCCGACAGGTGACGATTGGTAAACAACGCTGGCGCTTGGCATTGGAATTGCATGTCGAGGACAACGGCCCCGGAATTCCGGCCGAGATCCGTGATCGCATCTTCTTCCCCCTGGTGTCGGGGCGAGAAGGCGGTTCCGGCCTCGGCCTGACGCTGGCGCAGACGATCGCCCAACAGCACCAAGGCATGATCGACTGCGAGAGCGAGCCGGGCCGGACCGACTTTCGCATCACCTTGCCCTTGCCTTAGCCCTGGCCCATAGCTCTGGCATTTCCTAGAGGGACCCCGCCGCATGAAATCCATCTGGGTTGTCGACGACGATCATTCCATCCGCTTCGTGCTGGAAAAAGCCTTGAGCCGCGAGGGCCTGCCCGTGCGCAGCTTCAGCAACGCCCGCGATCTGCTGGCCGCGCTGGAAGAGGACAGCCCGCAGGTGCTGGTGTCCGACATCCGCATGCCCGGCGGCTCCGGCCTGGACCTGCTGGCCAAGGTCAAGGCTCGCCTGCCGCATCTGCCGGTCATCATCATGACGGCCTACTCCGATCTCGACAGCGCCGTCGCCGCCTTCCAGGGCGGTGCGTTTGAATACCTGCCCAAACCCTTTGACCTGCCGCGTGCGGTCGAGCTGATCCGCCGCGCCCAGGAGGAAAGCCAGCGCGAGGCCGTGGCCGACGAGGCCGCTGCGCAAGTGCCCGAGATGCTGGGCCAGGCGCCCGCCATGCAGGACGTGTTCCGCGCCATCGGCCGCCTGAGCCAGAGCCATGTGACGGTGCTGATCACCGGCGAATCGGGCTCGGGCAAGGAGCTGGTCGCGCGCGCGCTGCACAAGCACAGCCCGCGCGCCGAGGGCCCTTTTGTCGCCATCAACACGGCCGCCATCCCCAAGGACTTGCTGGAGAGCGAACTGTTCGGCCACGAGCGTGGCGCCTTCACCGGCGCACAGGCCACGCGGCGCGGGCGCTTCGAGCAGGCCGACGGTGGCACGCTCTTTCTCGACGAAATCGGCGACATGCCGCTGGAGCTGCAGACCCGCCTGCTGCGCGTGCTGTCCGACGGCCAGTTTTACCGCGTCGGCGGCCACAGCCCGCTGCGCGCCAATGTGCGCGTGATCGCCGCCACCCACCAGAACCTGGAGTCGCGCGTGCGCCAGGGCGCCTTCCGCGAAGACCTGTTCCACCGCCTCAATGTGATCCGCCTGCGCCTGCCGCCGCTGCGCGAGCGGCGCGAGGACATCGGCGTGCTGGCGCGCTTCTTCCTGCAGCGCAGCGCCACCGAGCTGGGCGTGGAAACCAAGCGCCTCAGCGAAGCCGCCTTGGCCCAACTGCTGGCTTTTGATTTCCCCGGCAATGTGCGCCAGCTGGAAAACATCTGCCACTGGCTCAGCGTCATGGCGCCCAGCCAGGTGGTGGAGGCCAAGGACCTGCCGCAGGAATTGCTGCAAGCGCCCGGCAGCGCTGCTGAGCTCTCGCTGGAGCGGGGCGAGGAGGGTGTTGCTCTGGCCGAGGGGCAGGCTCAGGGTCAAGTCTTGCCCCAAACTGGGGCGAGTGCCGGCGCGCCACTTGCCGCCGCTGCGCCCTTGTCTGGTGCATCGGCCGCGCACGAGGCCTGGGTCATGGAAATGGCCCGCGAAGCGCGCCGCCTGCTGGCCGCCGGTGAGCCCGAGGTCTGGGAGCTGCTGAGCCGCCGCTTCGAAGCCAGCCTGATCACCGCCGCGCTGGAGCTGACCCATGGCCGCCGCATCGAGGCGGCCCAAAAGCTGGGCATCGGCCGCAACACCATCACCCGCAAGATCCAGGAGCTGGGTCTGGACGTCTGAGGCCCATCAGGGCTGCGTGCAAGCCCGGGGTCGGAGCCGGGCCGGCCTCACTACACTGCGCGGCATCATTCACAAACAACAAGATGGAGCGCACGCAGCATGAGCGGACTTTTCAATTGGCGTGAGGTGCCGGCCCGGGACGGGCAGGCGGTGCAGACCGACGAGCGCCTGCCTTGGCCGCAAACCCTGGCCAT
Organism: Rubrivivax sp.; assembly: GCA_027484885.1. GTDB lineage: Bacteria > Pseudomonadota > Gammaproteobacteria > Burkholderiales > Burkholderiaceae_C > Paucibacter_A. The sequence continues at coordinate 684 of JAIXSD010000205.1, read as the reverse complement.
GGGCTTGCAGCATGTGATCGCCATGTTCGGCGCCACGGTGCTGGCGCCGCTGCTGATGGGCTTCGACCCCAATGTCGCCATCCTGATGAGCGGCATCGGCACCCTGATCTTCTTCCTGATGGTGGGCGGCCGCGTGCCCAGCTATCTGGGGTCGAGCTTCGCCTTCATCGGTGTGGTGATCGCCGCCACTGGCTACACCGGTGCGGGACCTAACGCCAATATCGGACTGGCCCTGGGCGGCATCATCGCCTGCGGCGCGGTCTACTTTGCGATCGGCGCCCTCGTGTCCTGGCTGGGCACCGGCTGGATCGAGCGCCTGATGCCGCCGGTGGTGACCGGTGCCGTGGTGGCCGTGATCGGCCTGAACCTGGCCGCCATTCCGATCAAGAACATGGCGCCCACCGGCTTCGATGCCTGGATGCAGGGCGCCACCTTTCTGAGCGTGGCCCTGGTGGCGGTGTACAGCCGCGGCATGGCCCAGCGCCTGCTGATCTTGCTGGGCCTGCTGGCCGCCAGCCTGCTCTACGCGCTGCTGACCAATGGCCTGGGCCTGGGCAAGCCGATCGACCTCTCGGGCGTGGCGAGCGCCGCCTGGGTGGGCCTGCCGCGTTTTGCCAGCCCGGTCTTCGAGCCCCAGGCCTTGCTGCTGATCGTGCCCGTGGTCGTGGTGCTGGTGGCCGAGAA